>JBCBNR010000230.1:0-5156 GCA_039821665.1 Pseudomonadota bacterium | reverse complement strand
GCGCGCCGGTGGCGCCCGGGGCAAAGCGACCCATGCGGTGGGCAAGCTCGGCCTGGGCCGCGGCGCGCTGGGGCGTCTGAGAGGGGCCGGGTCGCCCGGACAAAGCCCGCTCCGCCCCTGTCCAATCGCCAAGCTGAAGCGCCCGCTCGGCGGCAAGTTGGTCGAGTGTCAGGCTGTCGGGAAACACCAGACGGGCCTTGGCCAGCCTGTCGGCGGCCTGCGCGTCCCCACCGGGGCCAAGGGCCAGGGCCGCGCGGATCGCAAGATCCCAAAGGGCGTGGCTGCGCGCCTCCGGCGGTGTTTGCGCCAAAATTGGTTGGATCAACGCCTCCGCCTGCTCTGGCCGGGCCGAATGCAGGGCAAGTATGGCGGGCGCGTCCGCCATATGCCCCACCTGTGCCACCCAATCAGCCGCACCTTGTAGATCGCGCCCTGCGACAAGGCGGCGAAACACCGCGTGCGGCACCGAGAGCGCGCGCGCGCTGTTGTCCTGTGCCCAGGCGCGCACAGCGACGGTTCCTCCGTCAAGCCAAGCGAGCCGTAGGCCCATAAGCGCGGTTGTGCGCGCCTTAGGAAAGCTGTCCGCCAAGCGCAGCACCACCTGGCGCGCGGTCGGCAGGTCGCGCAAGGCGATGTGGCACTCAGCCAGCGCTCGCAAATCCCCCTCTGACAGATCGGCAAGGGCACCGGCTTGGAGCAAGGCCAAAGCCTCGCGCACCGCACCTTTTTCGCGCAGGGCGTCGGCCACTTCGGCCCGGCCCTTGCCGGTCTCCAGCGCGAGGCTTTCAGCCAGCCCCAGATAGGTAGGATCATGATAGGCCGCCAAAAGGTGCAAGGGCACGCTGTCGGGAAACCGCTCGAGCGCTGCCTCAATCTGCAGGATCGACTGGTCCCAGTATCCCAAGCGTTGCAGCTCGCGACAGGCGGCGCGGGTGATTCCGTGATCCGCGCGCCCCCCTTCCAAAGTTGCCCGCAAGAGCGGCAGCGCCGTTCCGGTCTGCAACAAATCCTTGCGCGTCTGCACCAGCAGTGTTGCGGGATCCGTAGGCGCTGCCATTAAGACGCCGCATCCCCTGCATCCCCGCGTCTGCCCGCGTCGGCAACGCCAGCTTGGGGCGCGTCCGCAGGCGCAAGGCGCACCAAGCGCGCGGCCTTGCCCGTGCTGGGACGCAGCGCTTGGCTGCGGCTCAGCGCGCGATGCGCCCGCGCACGATCACCTGCGCGCAGCGCAAGGTCCGAGACGGCCCGCGCAGCACCAGCGCCCAGCGCATAGGTGTCGTCGCGAAACTGAGGGTCCAGCACCAGCGCCTCGATCGCAGGCGCCCATGTGTCCAGCATCTGCGCCTGCGCGCCCATAAGGTCGAGCGCAAGGGCCAGGTTCATGGGCGGCACCACGGCGCCCAGGTTTACCGGGTGGCCCAGCGGAGTGGCCAGCGCTTGGCGCACCAGCAGTGCATTTACCTGAAAGAACCGATAGAAATCCGCATAAAGCGCGAGGGTTTTGGCCAGGTCAGGCGGCAGTTGGTCTGCGGAATTGGGCGCTTGATCGAGCGCTGCACGTGCGCCCAGGCCCGTGACACTCTCCAATCTGTCAAGCGCGCGCGCGGCCGCCTTGGGATGGCGCGCGCGAAAGCCCGTATGATCCATCCAAGCGCCGTCGTCACAGCGCTGCCGCGCCACCGCCCGGTAGCGCCACGAGGCGCTCGCCCGCTCGAAATAGCGTTGGTAGAGGATGACATGATCCTCTCGCGCCACGGCAAGCGTGGCTGGACTGTCGCCAAGCACAAGCATGTGCACAAAAGCCTGCCCGCCCTAGGCTCGTTTTTCAATCTATGCTTGTGCGCCCCTAGCTCAGGTCGGCAAGAGCGCGCTCAATCCGCAGGCAAGCCTCGGCCAGGGCGTCATCGGCAAGCGCGAAGGACAGGCGCATATAGGGCGACAGTCCAAAGCCTGCCCCTGCGACCAGTGCCACCCCTCCTTGGGTCAACAAATACTCCACCACATCCCCATCGCTGTGCAGGGTGTCGCCTTGGGGCGTCGTTTTGCCGATCACACCGTGTAGCCCCAAAAACAGATAAAACGCCCCCTGGGGCGACGTGACCTCCAAGCCCTCGACCTTGCTCAGATGAGCCACGGCCGCATCCCGGCGGCGCTGAAACGCTTGGCGCTGCATCTCGACGCAATCCAAGGGGCCATTGAGCGCGGCGACGGCGGCGGCCTGGGCGATGGCATTGGGGTTGGTCGTCGATTGGCCTTGCAGCGTTTTCATCGCGGCAATCAGCGGCGCGGGCCCCGCCCCATAGCCGATCCGCCAGCCGGTCATGGCAAAAGACTTTGATACACCATTGACCGTCAGAACCTGCTCTTTGAGTTCTGGGCAGACCTCGGCCAAGGTCAGGAACGGGGCGTCGGTAAACCGGATATGCTCGTAGATATCATCCGTGATCACCAGAATGTCCGGGCGGTCCGCCAACATCTCGCCCAGCGCTTGAAGCTCGTCACGGGAAAACAGGCCACCGGACGGGTTGCCTGGTGCGTTGAGCATGATCGCCTTGGTGCGCGGGGTGATCAGGGGCGCAAGGGTTGCGGCCGTGGGCATGAACCCGTCAGCGGCGGGGCATTCCACAAAAACCGGCGTGCCGCCCGCAAGCTTGACGATGTCGGGATAGCTGACCCAGGACGGGGTTGGGATGATCACCTCGTCCCCCGCACCGATGGTGGCCATCAGTGCATTGAAAATAACCTGCTTTGCGCCGGTGCCCGCGATGATCTGGTTCAACGCGTAGTTTAGGTTGTTTTCACGGGCGAACTTGGCCTGGATCGCGGTTTTCAACGCAACCGTGCCATCAACGGCGGTATAGCGGGTTTGGCCCGCGCGCATCGCCTCTAACGCTGCCTCTTGGATGTGGGAGGGCGTGTCGAAATCGGGCTCGCCGGTGGTGAGCGCCAGGATATCCTGGCCTTGGGCGATCAGCGCCGAGGCACGGGCCGATGCGGCGGTTGTGGGTGAGGGTTTGATGCGGCCCATACGGGCGGCAAGGGTCAGTGTCATAGGCGCTCTCCGATTCGGACGCACTCTATCTCGGTCTGGTCGCCTGCGGAACCGACGCTCTCCCGCCCGGGTGAGGCCCCTCTGTCGAGGGGCCGCACCCCGTTGGGCCGGGCGGCGCGAGCCGCGGGCTGCCGCCCGGTGCCTCGCGCGCGAGCACCTTCAATAGGGCCGCTTGCCTGCACTGGGCTTGGGCGGGTGTACCCGGTCGAGCTAGGGTCTTTGACGCAACCGATGCAGATGGGCCAGGAGCCCAGTGGTGGAGCTGTCTTTCGGCGCAGTTGTTGTGCCATCCACCAGGGGTTGCAGATCTTTGGCAAGCACCTTGCCCAGTTCGACCCCCCATTGATCAAACGAGTTCAACCCCCAGACCACCCCTTCGACAAACACCCGATGTTCGTACAAAGCGATGATCATGCCCAGGACCCGCGGATCGAGCTTGGGATAGATCAATGTGGTCGAAGGCCGGTTGCCGGGGAACACTCTGTGCGGCGTATCGGCCTGGGATTGACCGCGCATCAGCGCTTCGGACTGGGCCAAGCAATTGGCCAAAAGCAGGCGATGCTGGTGGTCCAAGTGCGGCTCTAACCCGCGGGCGGCGACCAGAAACTCAACCGGGATCACATCAGTGCCCTGGTGGATCAACTGATAGAAGGCATGCTGACCATTGGTGCCTGGCTCGCCCCAAACAACAGGCCCAGAGGCCCTTGGCAGCGCCGTGCCGTCGAGCGCCACGCTCTTGCCATTGCTCTCCATATCCAGTTGCTGAAGATAGGCAGGCAAACGGCCCAGCCGCTCGTCATAGGGCAAGATCGCACGGGTGGGATAGCGACAGATGTTGCGGTGCCAAAGGCCAACGGCTGCCAGCAACACGGGCAGATTGTACGCCAGCGGGGCCTCGCAAAAATGGCGGTCCATCGCGTGCCCACCTGCCAGAAAGTCGTCAAAGGCATCCGGCCCGATGGCCAGCATCACCGACAGGCCGATGGGCCCCCAAACGGAGTATCGCCCGCCCACCCAATCCTCGAACCCAAAGACGCGGCTGGGGGGAACGCCGAAGGCCCCTGCCTTATCCGGCGCAGAGGACAGGGCGGCAAGATGGGCGCCCGCGTCCGCGACCCCCGCCAGCCAGTCCTTTGCGGTCGCGGCATTGGTCATCGTCTCGATGGTGGTGAAGGTTTTGGAGGCAACGATCACCAAGGTTCGGGCCGGGTCCAGGCCTTTGAGCGTGTCGGAGATGTCCGAGCCGTCCACATTGGCCACAAAATGCGGGCTCGGCCCATCGGCAAAGGGCGCAAGCGCCAGCGTGGCCATAACCGGGCCCAGATCGGACCCGCCAATGCCGATATTGACCACATCCGTGAAGGGCTGGCCGTCCGAGGCACAGATCTCGCCGGTGCGCACCGCGTGGGCAAACCCGCGCATCGCATCCAGCGTGGCCCGCACGCCGGGCATCACGTCCTGTCCATCCACCAGGATGGACGTGCCCTTGGGCGCACGCAACGCGGTGTGCAGGACCGCGCGCCCCTCGGTTTCATTGATGGGCAAACCTGTGAACATCGCTGTGCGCCGGTCCTCCACCCCGCGCGCGCGCATCAGATCCAGCAAAAGCGCACGCGCAGGGGCATCCAGGGCGGTTTTGGAGTAGTCCAGCAACATGTCGTCAAGGCTGGCCGAGAACTGCCCGAACCGATCCGGATCCGAACAGAGATCACCGATGGTCGCGGTTTGCGCGGCGCGGTGAGCGGCGAGTTTGTCCCACAGATCCATGGCTCAACGCCCCAATTGGGCAGCATCGCGCGCCAGCGCCTCGACCTCGTCCCACGCCCCTGCGGCCACTTTGTCGCCCGGGGCCACCCACGAGCCGCCAACGCAGACAACGTTGGGCAAGCTGAGATAGGTGGGCGCGTTTTGCAGGCTGACGCCACCGGTGGGGCAAAAGGCCATCTGCGGCAGCGGCGCACCAATGGATTTAAGCGCAAGCGCACCACCCGCAGCCTCTGCTGGGAAAAACTTGCCGACAGTGTATCCGGCTTCCATCAAAGCCATAACTTCGGACGCGGTCACGGCACCGGCAAGCAGGGGCAAATCCGCCTCGGCGCAGGCC
>JBCBNR010000229.1:0-5182 GCA_039821665.1 Pseudomonadota bacterium | reverse complement strand
GCCACCGAGAGCCCGAGATAGGACATGTGATCACCGCTCGAAAGTCGCCAAAGTTTTGGCAGCGCCCTTTTGGGCTGTTGGGTGCGATATATGCCCCAAAGCCATTACGCTTTTATGAAGATTGTTTGAGAAACCCTTACGGCTTGACCGCCCTGGCCCCTTTGGATAGGCGTTTTTGTGTGGCGATTTGTTCAACCGGATTGCGGGCCACGTTAAACATTCCGCTAAAGAGGTCGAGGTCTGCCATCCCGTCGCGCCCCGATCCTAAAGGTTCGGGGTTTTTTGTTGGGCAAACGCCCGAGGAGAGAGCGATGAAAGCGCGCACAAAATTGGTCCATGGGGGCACCACTCGCAGCCAGTTTGGCGAGATGTCCGAGGCCATGTATCTGACCCAAGGCTTTGTTTACCCGGATGCCGAGACGGCGGAGGCGCGCTTTTTGTCCAGCGGTCCGGGGGAGTTTATCTATGCGCGCTATGGCAACCCCACCGTACGCATGTTTGAGGAGCGGATCGCAGCGCTTGAAGGGGCCGAAGACGCCTTTGGCACTGCCTCGGGCATGGCGGCGGTCAATGGCGCTTTGTTTTCGCAACTCAAGGCCGGTGATCACATCGTGTCCGCACGCGCCCTGTTCGGATCTTGCCTTTACATTGTCGAGACATTGTTGCCGCGATTTGGCGTAGAGGTCACGCTGGTCGATGGCCGCGACTTGGAGGCTTGGCGACGGGCGGTGCGACCGGACACACGGCTGTGCTTTCTTGAAAGCCTGTCGAACCCTACCCTTGAAGTGATTGATATCAAAGGGGTCTCGGAGATTGCCCACAAGGTTGGTGCAACGGTTGTGGTGGACAATGTTTTTGCAACCCCGGTGTTCAGCCGGGTGCTGGAGCAAAGCGCGGATGTTCTGATTTATTCGGCCACCAAGCATATCGACGGGCAGGGGCGCTGTCTGGGGGGCGTCGTTCTGGGGCAAGAGGCGTTCATTCGGGACACGTTGGAGCCCTACCTCAAACACACCGGGGGCGCGCTGAGCCCGTTCAACGCCTGGGTGCTGCTGAAAGGGTTGGAGACCTTGGATCTGCGCTGCCGGGCGCAAGCGTGCTCTGCCCTGACGCTGGCGATGGCGTTGGAAGGGCATCAGGCGGTGGCGCGCGTCCTCTACCCAGGGCTTGCCAGCCATCCCCAGCACGCGCTTGCCATGGGGCAGATGAGCCAAGGGGGCACTGTCCTGTCCTTCGAGGTCAAGGGCGGCAAGGCAGCGGCGTTTAAGCTGCTCAACGCGTTGGAAATTGTCTTGATCTCCAACAATCTGGGCGATGCGAAATCGATCATCACCCACCCCGCAACGACCACCCACCAGCGCCTGCCCGACGACGTAAAACAGACGCTGGGCATAACCCCGGGCCTGCTGCGGCTGTCCGTAGGGTTGGAGGACAGCCAGGACTTGGTGGAGGACCTGCTGCGCGCTTTGGATCAAACTGGTTAAAAGTTTCTTGATCGCAAGGGCTTAGAAATTTCAGACTTTCTTTTTGGGAATTCGCGCCCATGTGTCCGGTCCAGGTGTAAACCGAGAAAGACACAAGCGAGGCCGCGCATGAACATCTTCGACCCCAAAGTCACGCCCGAGCGTGACACAGCTGCGCAGACCAGCAAGCCAACCCGGGAAGAAGCCGAAGAAGCCGTGCGCACCTTGTTGCGCTGGGCCGGGGACGACCCATCGCGCGAGGGGCTGCTGGACACGCCCAAGCGGGTCACCAAAGCGTATGGCGATTGGTTCAAGGGCTATGACGAGGATCCCGCGGCCTTGCTGCAGCGTACCTTTGAAGAGGTCGAAGGCTATGACGAGATGGTCGTGCTGCGCGACATCCGTTTCGAGAGCTATTGTGAGCATCACATGGCGCCGATCATCGGCAAGGCCCATGTTGGCTACATCCCCGTGGGACGTGTGGTGGGCATCTCCAAGCTTGCCCGCGTGGTCGAAGCCTATGCCAAGCGCCTTCAGGTACAAGAGAAGATGAACGCCCAAGTGGCCAACACGCTGATGGACGTGCTGCAACCCCAAGGCGTGGCCGTGGTGTTGGAGGGCGAGCATCACTGCATGTCCACACGCGGGGTGCACAAACCCGGCGTCTCTATGGTCACATCAACCATGCTGGGCGTGTTCAAAGAGGACCGTGGCACCCGCCGCGAGTTCTTGGACATCATCGGCAACCCAACCAACCGCGGCGGCGCTTGACTTAAGCCGCCAAGAGGCGGAAGGCTCCGGGCATGGTGAATGCCCGTCCTGTCGGCTATGTGATCGGTCTTCTGGTCGTCGCCCTAGGGGCCACGATGGTCGTGCCACTGTTGGCGGATGTCATCGCAGGATCAGACCATGCGTGGACCTTTGCGCTGTCGATGTTGATCACGCTCGTCTCGGGCGGGGCGATTGCACTGAGCTGTGCGGAAAGCCGCTCGACCGGGTTGACCATCCAACAAACCTTTCTGCTGACCACCGGTGTGTGGGGCAGCCTGCCGGTGTTCGGGGCGCTGCCTTTCGTGATCGGCGCACCCGGCGTCAGCTTTACGGATGCGTTTTTCGAGGCGATGTCGGGGATGACCACGACTGGCTCCACGGTGTTTTCGGATCTGGATACGTTGCCTGCGGGCACGCTGCTGTGGCGTGGCATGCTGCAATGGTTCGGCGGCATCGGGATCATCGTGGTCGCAATGGCGTTCCTGCCACAACTCAAAGTGGGTGGGATGCAGCTGTTCCGTTCGGAAAGCTTTGATACCTTTGGTAAAATTCTGCCCCGCGCGGCAGAGATCGCAGGCTCCATCGCGTGGATCTACCTCACCCTCACGGCGCTGTGTTTCCTGGGATACTCCTGGGCGGGGTTGGGCCTGCTCGACGCGGGCGTTCATGCGATGACCACCATCGCCACGGGCGGCTTTTCAACCTATGACACCTCGTTCGCGGGCTTGGGCGCGGGCGCCGAGTATGTGGCTGTCCTGTTTATGATCCTGGCGGCATTGCCGTTCGTGCGCTACGTCCAACTGGTCGCGGGCACCGCCGAGCCGCTGTATCGCGACAGCCAGATCAGGGCGTTTCTGGGCCTGTGTGCCGTTGTCGTTCTGATGCTGGCGGTCTGGCAATTGATCATCAACGCAAGCGCGCCCGAACCTGCCCTGCGCAAAGCGTTGTTCAACGGCGTGTCGATCCTGACAGGCACTGGATTTGCCAGCGCGGATTACATGACCTGGGGGGCCTTTCCGGTCACGCTTTTGTTCTTGGTGGGTCTGATCGGGGGCTGTGCAGGCTCCACCTGCTGCTCGATCAAAGTGTTCCGCTTTCAACTGCTGTTTGCCGCTGTGGCCACACAAATCCGTCGCCTGCACTCGCCCCATGGTGTGTTTGCCGTCCGCTACGAGGGGCGGACGGTCACCGATGATGTTTTGAACTCGGTGATGGCGTTTTTCGTGCTGTTTGTGCTGTCTTTGGGGGTGTTTGCCAGTTTGCTGGGCTTGATGGGATTGGATGCGATCACGGCCATCTCCGGGGCGACCACAGCCCTTGCCAATATCGGCCCGGGGCTTGGCCCCGAGATCGGGCCCGCGGGCAATTTCGCGGGCCTGCCCGACGGCGCCAAATGGGTGCTGATTTTCGCGATGGTCACCGGTCGGTTAGAGCTGATGGCGGTCTATGTCTTGTTCACAATCGGATTTTGGAGGCGGTGATGCAGCGGCCCGCAGGCGCCCAAATCAGCCATGGATTGAAGGCCCGCGGGGTCGATGTGATTTTCGGCATCCCCGGCGTGCACAATGTCGAGATGTATCGCGGGATCGAGGAGGCGGGCCTGATGCATGTGCTGGCCCGGCACGAGCAGGGTGTGGGGTTCATGGCCGACGGCTATGCGCGCGCCACCGGGCGTCCGGGCGTAGGGTATGTGATCACAGGGCCGGGGTTGCTCAACACCACCACTGCGTTGGGTCAGGCCTATTCTGACAGTGTGCCGGTTCTGATGTTGTCCTCGTGCCTGGAAAGGGCGGACCTGAACGCAGAACGGGGCCGCCTGCATGATATGCGCAACCAAGAGGCGGCGGGCGAGGCGGTGTGCGCCTGGTCGCGCACGGCGCTGTCGGCACAGACCGCCTATGATTTGATCGACAGGGCCTTGGTGGAATTTCAGGTGGGCCGGCCGCGACCTGTACATATCCAGGTGCCCATCGATGTGGCCGCCAGCCCGGCGGATCCCATGCCGGGCCCACCTGCGCGCCCGTTCCGGGCAGCGCCCGACCCGCAGGCCATAGCCCGGGCCGCAGCATTGCTGGACGGCGCCAAGCGGCCCGCCACCATCCTGGGCGGCGGGGCGGTGGGCGCGCGCGACGAGGTGCGCGCCTTGGTGGATACGCTCGGCGCGCTGTGTCTGCCGACCTATGCGGGCAAAGGTGTTGTGCACGACCATGCGCCGCTCAGCTTGGGGGCGTCGCTTGCGCGCGCAGGCTCGGCCACATGGTTGGCCCGTGCGGATCTTCTGTTGGTGTTGGGTTCGGAATTGTCCGAGACGGACCTGTGGCGCGACCACCCGGGCCATCGTTGTCCGATGATCCGAGTCGATGTGGATCCTAGCGTTTTGGCGGACAGGTTTCGCGCGGACCTGCCGATCCTGTCTGACATCGCTGCGTTCTGCACCGCGCTCGGCACGCAACTTGGCCCGCGCCCGGCCGCAGAGCCTGCGTGGGACGCGCGCGAAATCGCGCAAGCGCGCCTGCGGTTTGCAGCGGAAGTGAACGCCGAGCGGCCCCATGTGGTGCCCTGGTCCCAGGCCCTGATGGCCGGATTGCCGTCGGAGGCGATGGTCGTCTCGGACATGACCCAGTTTGCCTATGGCGCGAAGGAGGTCGTGGCGCTCGACACCCCTGGCCGCTGGGCCCATCCCTATGGCTTTGGCACCCTGGGCTATGCGCTGCCCGCAGCGATTGGCGCCAAAATCGGCCGAGGCGATGCGCCGGTGATCGCCATCGCCGGCGATTACGGATTTCAATATACCTGTGCCGAGCTTGGGGTGGCGGTGGAGTTGGGTCTGACCTTGCCGATCCTAATCTGGGACAATGACGGATTGGGCGAGATTGCAGATGCCATGGTGCGCGCACAGGTTCCGCCCCGGGCTGTTACGGCCCAAAACCCGGACTTTGCGGCCTTTG
>JBCBNR010000228.1:0-5203 GCA_039821665.1 Pseudomonadota bacterium | reverse complement strand
GGCCACAAGCCTGACCTTGGTCACCGGGATCTGGTACGACAGCGACGGAGACAGGCAAAAGACCGAAACCAAGCTGGAGTTTCTGCGCCCTGAGGATGCACGCGAGGTCTATGAGGTGCTGCGCCGGATCCAAAGGGGGCAGGCATGACCACGCTCACCAATGTGCGCCTGATTGATCCCGAAGCCGGAACCGACACCCTGGGCGCTGTGCGCATCGAAGCGGGGCGGATTGCCGAGATCACGCCGGGCGGCATGGGGGATCTTGCGGCGGTGGACTGTGCGGGGATGTGCCTGGCCCCTGGGATCGTGGATTTTGGCGTCAAGGTGTGCGAGCCGGGCGAGCGGCACAAGGAAAGCTATCGCTCGGCGGGTGACGCGGCGGTGGCGGGGGGGATCACCACCCTTGTCACGCGCCCCGACACCGACCCGCCCGTGGACAGCCCAGAGGCCCTGGCTTTCGTTGCGCGCCGTGCCGCCGAGGATGCGATCCCCCATGTCCATCACATGGCGGCGCTGACCAAGGGCCGACAGGGTGCCGAGATGACCGAGATCGGGTTTCTGCGCGACGCGGGGGCTGTGGCGTTCACCGATGGGGACACGGTCACCCAAGACGCAAAGATAGCACAGCGCGCCTGGACCTATGCCGCCGGGCTGGGCGCGCTTGTGGTCGCCCACCCCCAGGACCCCAGCCTCAGCAAGGGGGCTGTAATGACCTCCAGCGCGTTTGC
Organism: Pseudomonadota bacterium; assembly: GCA_039821665.1. Lineage (GTDB taxonomy): Bacteria > Pseudomonadota > Alphaproteobacteria > Rhodobacterales > Rhodobacteraceae > CANLSM01. Next base: position 4,475 of record JBCBNR010000228.1, on the reverse strand, counting down.
CTCGAAGCTGGGTTTGCCCGCCGTCTCGCCCCAGGCCGAGCGTATGGGGTTGGAGCGGGACCTGGCCTTGGTAGAGATGACGGGCGTGGCCTATCACGCGGATCAAATCACCTGTGCCGCCGCGTTGGAGCCGCTGGCGCGCGCGCGCGCCCAGGGCCTTGATGTCAGCGCAGGCACGTCCGTGCACCACGCGACCCTGAACCTTTTCGACGTGGATGATTACCGCACGTTTTTCAAAGTGAAGCCGCCCCTGCGGGCCGAGGAGGACCGACAGGCCGTGGTCGCCGCACTTGCGGCGGGCGAGATCGATGTCATCTGTTCCATGCACACCCCGCAGGATGAGGAAAGCAAGCGCTTGCCTTTCGAGGCCGCAGCCTCGGGGGCCGTGGGGTTAGAGACCCTGCTGCCGGCCGCCCTGCAACTGGTCCATGGGGGGCATATGGACCTGCCGCACCTGTGGCGCGCGCTGTCGCTGAACCCGGCCAAACGGCTGGGTCTGTCCACCGGCCGCCTTGCCGAAGGTGCCCCTGCGGATCTTGTTCTTTTTGACCCAAATACCCCGTTTAAGCTTGACCGCTGGACTTTACGCTCGAAATCCAAGAACACACCCTATGACCTCCGCCGCCTTCAAGGCCGTGTACAGGCTACGTGGGTGGGCGGCGAGCAAGTGTTTGGAGCGGTGGTGTGACGCTTTTGATCTGTGCTGTGGCTGGCTATCTGCTGGGCTCAGTTCCTTTCGGGATTGTGATGGCCCGCCTGTTTGGCTTGGGCGATTTGCGCAAAGTGGGCTCGGGCAATATCGGGGCCACCAACGTACTGCGCACGGGCAACAAGCTTGCCGCATTCCTGACCGTGGTGCTGGATGCAGGCAAAGGTGCGATCGCGGTTCTGATTGCGCGCCTGCTGTTTGGCGAGATGGCAGGGCTGTTGGCCGGTCTTGGGGCCTTTGTCGGCCATCTGTTCCCGATCTATCTGCGCTTCAAAGGGGGCAAAGGCGTTGCGACGTTCCTAGGCACATTGCTGGCCATTGCATTCTGGCCTGGGCTCGCCTGCTGCGCCACATGGCTGGTTGCGGCGGTCTTGACCCGCATTTCGTCCGTGGCCGCCCTTGCGGCCTCTGCCACCGCACCTTTGTGGCTGTGGACCATGGGCGTCGATCAGGCGGTGTTCGTGGCCGCCCCCATGGGCGGGCTGGTTTGGCTGCGACACAAAGAAAACATCTCGCGCCTGCTGTTGGGCGAGGAGCCCCGGATCTCCTTCGGCTCAAAATCTTGAAGCCGCCGTTCCGCGACATGATTCTGCCTTAACCAAACTCTAACCCTTTGGCCTAGGAACATGCCGGAGGGATAGAATGGGTTTGAAAGAGGCTGTGCGCACGGGCTTGCGCAAGTGGATCACGTTTTCCGGGCGCGCCAGCCGCGCGGAATACTGGTGGTTCTATCTAGGCTCGACATTGATCATGCTGGCTGTGATCGCTGTTGCGGCCCTTTTGGTGATGGGGCTGTCCAACGCACCTCAGGTGCTGTTTTGGCCCATCGGGATTGTCGTGGGCCTTGTGCTTCTGTGGCTTTATATCGCGCAGCTCTCGGCCTTTGTGCGCCGCTTTCACGACCGCAATCTGTCGGGCTGGTGGATCTTGGGCTATATCGGATTGTCCGCCATGGGTGGCGCGCTGGGGGAACTAGCCCCGGGCATCGGCTTGATCGCATCTATTCTCATGTTTGCCGCGGCGATTGCGGTGTTTGTGATCACCGTTCTGCGCGGCACCGAGGGCGCGAATGCGTTTGGCCCCGACCCCTTGGTAGAACAGCGCCCCGAGCAGGTGTTCGAGTAACCAGCAACAGGCAACAGCGGTGTAGGACAGGGCGACACTTATGGGGATGCTAGAGGCTGTGCGCACGGGTTTGCGCAAGTGGATCACGTTTTCCGGGCGCGCCAGCCGCGCGGAATACTGGTGGTTCTATCTGGGCAACATCCTGATGATGGTGGGGCTTGCGGGGGCTGCGTCTTTGGTGCTGTTCGCCATGGGCGAGCGGGCCCCGCTGTTGCTTCGGTGGTCGGTGCTCTGCCTGTTGGGCTTGGGTCTGCTTTGGCTCTACGTCGCCCAAATCTCGGTGATCGTGCGCAGGCTGCATGACCGCAATCTCTCGGGTTTTTGGCTTTTGGGGTATCTGGGCCTTGCCATGCTCGGCGGGCTTTCGGGGCTGTTCAGCACCACAATCATTATGGGCCTCAGCGGCTTGACGCTGGTCTCCTCGGTCCTGTTGCTCGTGGTGGTGGCCATTAGGGGCACGAAGGGCGCAAACCGCTATGGTCCCGACCCTCTGATCCAAGAGCGCCCTGAAGCCGTGTTCGAGTGAGCACGGGGGGGCGCGCAGTGGCGCACCACCTTTGATGGCCGCGCGCCCCCTCGAAGGACCGAAACGCCCACCCTTGCCTGTGGCCATCGCCGCGCAAAAGGGTCTGTCCGCCACGTGCCCCTAGGCCGCACCGCGAACCCTGCCCGGATTGGGCCTGGGCTTGACGCCGACGTCCATCGGCCCCTGGGGACAGCCTAAGACTGGCGTCAGCCTAATAGCTGTAGGTGGGATAGATCGGATCCAGACGCTCGCCCCATTCGGTTTTGTAGAGCCGCAGCATCTCCTCCGCCGGGGTCTCCCCACGCTCGGCAATATCTTGCAGCGCGTTGAGGAAATGGGTCTCATCGGGGATCATACCGCCCGCACCGGCGCGGGCGCGTGCGGTCAGACCTGCGCGGCTGATCTTCAACACCTCCAACGCGATGTCCTGCAATGCGCGCCCATCCACCTGGGCCTTCAGACCGTGGACGGAGGCATCGATGCGCATCGTCTCCCGTGTCTCGGCATCCCAGTCCTTGGCCAGATCCCAGGCCGCGTCCAGCGCGGATTGGTCATAGAGCAGCCCCACCCAAAGGGCTGGTAAGGCACACAGCCGCCGCCACGGGCCGCCATCGGCGCCACGCATTTCCATGAACCGTTTGATCCTGGCCTCGGGAAAGATCGTGGTCAGGTGGTCGGCCCAATCGCTCAAGGTCGGGATCTCACCGGGCAGGGCCGGCAATTCCCCGCGCAAAAAGTCGCGGAACGATTGCCCAAGCGCGTTGTGATACACCCCGTCGCGATAGACAAAATACATCGGCACATCGAGCGCGTAGTCCACATACCGCTCGAACCCCATACCATCCTCGAACACGAAAGGCAGGGTGCCTGTGCGGTCTGCGTCCAGATCCCGCCAGATCCGGCTGCGCCAACTGACATGGCCATTGGGCGCGCCCTCAAAGAACGGCGAATTGGCGAAAAGTGCGGTCGCCACCGGCTGCAGGGCAAGGGCGGTGCGGAACTTCTTGACCATGTCCGCCTCGGACGAGAAATCCAGGTTCACCTGCACACAGGCCGTGCGGTACATCATCTGGGTCCCATGGGTGCCGACCTTGCCCATGTAGTCCGTCATCAGCCGGTACCGGCCTTTGGGCATCACCGGCATATCCTCGTGCCGCCACTCAGGCGCGGCGCCCAGGCCCAGGAAGCTTGCGCCAATGGCATCGCCTACCTCTTTGACTTGGGCCAAATGGGCGTTCACCTCGTCACAGGTCTCATGGATCGTCTCTAGCGGCGCACCGGACAGCTCCAACTGCCCCCCAGGCTCTAGGCTGATATTGGCGCCGTTTTTCTGCAGGCCTATCAGATGGTCACCCTCGCGCAGCTCTGCCCAGCCAAATCGGTCGCGCAACCCTTCCAGCATCGCCCGGATAGAGGCCGGGCCGTCATAGGGAAGCGGGCGCGTATCGTGGGGGGTGTAGCCGAACTTTTCATGCTCGGTGCCGATGCGGTAAGCCTCGGACGGCTTGCACCCATCAGCCAAATACTGGGCCAACTGGTCGTGATGTTCGATCGGGCCGCCGCCGGATTGGGGGATGGACATGTCTATAGCCTCCGGCCTTGTCGCCCTGGCAGAGCTAGAGCAACCGCCCACCGGGGGCAAGTCACCGCCGCGCGATTGGTGTGTCACATTTCAAGCGACCGGCCAAAGGTCGGGCTAAAGCGACCGGGCCGCGTCCTTGGCCCTGGCCCTTGCGCGCGGGCGCGAAGGTCGTATGTCTGTGGTCAACACTTTGCAAAAAGGAGCGTCCCATGGCCTCTGTCGAGCTGTATACCACACCCATTTGCGGCTATTGCGCTGCGGCCAAGCGCTTGCTCAGCGCCAAGGGCATCAGTTTCACCGAGATCGATGTGATGATGGACGCAAGCAAACGCGAAGAGATGATGGCGCGCGCAAACGGGCGTCACACTGTGCCTCAGATCTTTATCGGCGACACCCATGTGGGCGGTTTCGATGATATGAACGCGTTGGAGCGTGCCGGAAAGCTTGATGCCTTGCTGGCAGGCTAGGGGATGCGCGCGGGCCTAGTGCAACTTTGCAGCACGGATGACCCGGTTGCCAACCTGCCCCAGACC
>JBCBNR010000227.1:0-5225 GCA_039821665.1 Pseudomonadota bacterium | reverse complement strand
ATCATGTATCTGATCTGCGGCGAGGCGCTGTTTGACTTTTTCTTGGTGTCCGAAACCGGGCCAGGTGCTGCTCAGTATGCGGCGCGGGCGGGCGGCTCTCCGTTCAATGTTGCGATCGGTCTCGCGCGCCAGGGCGTGGACGCGGCGTTGTTGACCGGGCTCTCCAGTGATTTTCTGGGAGAGCGGTTGCAGACGGTACTGACCGATGAGGGGGTCGCAACACGCTATACACAGCGGACGGACAGACCCTCGACCCTCAGCCTCGTGGGCTTGGACGCACAGGGCGGGCCTGCCTATCAATTCTTTGACCGCAACAGCGCTGGCAGCGGCCTGTGCGTGCAAGACATGCCCGATTTGGGCGCGGACGTTTGGGGGCTGCATTTGGGCTCCTATTCCTTGGTGGTGCCCCCTGTGGCGGACGCCTTTGCAGCACTTGCCGCGCGCGAGCAGCAGCGCTTTATCTCGCTCGACCCCAACATTCGCCCGACGATCGAGCCGGATATGGCAATCTGGCGGACGCGCCTGGAGGCGCTTTATCCTTTCGTGGATCTGGTCAAGATCAGTGTGGAGGATTTGGACTTGGTGCACCCGGGCCTCGGCCCACAGGACTATGCCGCCACGATATTGGACCAAGGGCCAAGCCTGGTGGTGGTGACAGATGGCGGCGCGCCGGTTCGCGCGTTCGGGCGCGGCTTAAGTGCCCAGGCGCAGCCCCCAACGGTGGAGGTGATCGACACCGTGGGTGCAGGCGACACGTTCCAGGCCACCCTGCTTGCCATGCTCGCGCAGGGCGGCGGCGATCCAAAGGCTGCCTTGCAGACCCTGACCCAGCCCCGGCTGAGCGAGATCCTGACCCGGGCCGCCCGGGCCGCTTCCATCACCTCGGCCCGGCGGGGCGCAGACCTGCCCACCGCCCAAGACATCGACGCATAGGAGGCGCGGATATGGTTTCTCGCATCATCCCGGTAGAGCCTTTCGACTTGGTGATCTTCGGTGCCACCGGCGATCTTGCGCGGCGCAAAATCCTGCCCTCGCTTTTTCGGCGCTGGGTGGTTGGGCAGATGCCCGATGGCGCGCGGATCATTGGCGCGGCCCGGTCCGATCTGGATCAAAGCGGCTTTCGCAGCCTGATCAAAGACGCGTTGGAGGAGTTTGTCGACAAGGCCGAGCGCCCCGGCGACCAGGTCAAGACATTCTTGGACGCGCTGGACTATGTGGCGGTGGACGCCAAGGGCAGTGCGGGGTGGGCGTCGCTGAAAAAGCTTCTGCGCAAGGACGTGGTGCGCGCCTTTTATTTGTCGGTGGGCCCCTCGCTGTTTGGAGAGATCGCCCGTGCCTTGCATGACAAGGGCCTCGCAACACCGGACAGCCGCATCGTGATCGAGAAGCCTTTGGGCCATGATCTAGAGAGTGCGCGTGCGCTCAACCGCGACATCGGCGCGTCTTTCGAGGAGGGCCAGATCTACCGGATCGACCATTACTTGGGCAAAGAGACGGTGCAAAACCTTATGGCTTTGCGGTTTGCCAACGCGTTGTTCGAACCGCTGTGGAATGCGCAGCACATCGATCATGTGCAAATCACTGTGGCGGAAAGCATCGGTGTTGCCGGGCGCGGGGGCTATTATGACCGCTCGGGTGCGATGCGCGATATGGTCCAAAACCACTTGATGCAGCTGTTGTGCTTGACCGCGATGGAGCCTCCCGCGCGGTTCGACCCGGATGCGGTGCGCGACGAAAAACTGAAGGTGATCCGCGCGCTCCAACCCGTGGATCCCGCAAATACGGTGCGCGGGCAGTACCGTGCGGGCAATGGCGAGGGGTCCTATCTAGAGCACAGCGAAAACCCGGGCAGCAGCACCGAAAGCTTCGTGGCCCTGAAAACCAAGATTGCCAATTGGCGCTGGGCCGGCACGCCGTTTTACCTGCGCACGGGCAAGCGGCTGCGCACCCGGGTCTCCGAGATTGCCATCCAGTTCAAGGATGTCCCCCACTCGATTTTCGAGGTGGACGGCGTACGGCACGGCAACCTTTTGGCCATTCGCTTGCAGCCTGACGAGGGCATTACCCTGAACATGACCATCAAGGAACCGGGACCGGGGGGCATACGTTTGACCGATGTGCCACTTGATATGACCTTTGCCGAGGCGCTGGGCCCGGATGTGCAAAGCGCAGATGCCTATGAGCGCCTGATCATGGATGTGATCCGGGGCAACCAGACCCTGTTTATGCGCGGCGACGAGGTGGAGGCGGCCTGGGCCTGGACCGACAATATCCTGTCGTCCTGGGACACGGGACCAAAACCACAGGACTATGATGCGGGCTCTTCTGGACCCGAGGACAGCCTTGCCCTGATGTACCGCGACGGTCGCCGCTGGCGCGACATCACGGTTTGAGGAGACATCTGATGCCACTCGATACCACCGTCCACACCGTCACCACCGCCATCAAGGAAAGGTCGCGCCCCACCCGCACCGCCTATCTTGAACGCTGCGCCCGGGCGCGCGGCGAGGGGCCAGCGCGGGCGCACCTGACCTGCGGCAACCAGGCCCACGCCTATGCCGCGATGGGCCAGGACAAGGATACGCTGGTGGGGCAAGCGGGCAATCTGGGGATTGTGACCGCCTATAACGACATGCTCTCTGCGCACCAGCCGTTCGAGACCTATCCAAACCTGATCAAGCAAGCGGCCAGGGCTGTGGGCGGCACAGCCCAGGTGGCCGGCGGTGTGCCTGCCATGTGTGATGGGGTGACCCAAGGCCAGACGGGCATGGAGCTGTCGCTGTTCTCGCGCGATGTCATCGCCATGGCCGCGGCTGTGGCGCTCAGCCACAACACGTTCGATGCTTCCGTCTATCTCGGCGTGTGCGACAAGATCGTGCCCGGCCTGATCATCGCGGCCGCCACCTTTGGCCATCTGCCTGCGGTTTTTCTGCCCGCAGGCCCCATGACCTCTGGCCTACCCAATGACGAGAAGGCCCGCGTGCGACAGCAATTCGCCACTGGCGAGATTGGTCGTGATAAGTTGATGGAGGCCGAGATGGCCTCCTATCACGGGCCGGGCACCTGCACCTTTTATGGCACGGCCAACACCAACCAGATGTTGATGGAGTTCATGGGCCTGCACCTGCCCGGGGCAAGCTTTGTCAATCCCGGCACACCCCTGCGCGAGGCACTGACCGTTGCGGGGGCCAAGCGGGCGCTGGCGATCTCTGATCTGGGCAACGAGTACACGCCGGTCTCGGATGTCTTGGACGAACGGGCCTTTGTGAACGGCATTGTGGGGCTGATGGCCACCGGCGGGTCCACCAATTTGCTGATCCACCTGATCGCGATGGCCAAGGCGGCGGGTGTGATCCTCACCTGGGACGACTTCAAGGCGCTGAGCGATGCGACACCGCTGATGGCGCGGGTCTATCCCAACGGTCTTGCGGATGTGAACCATTTCCATGCCGCGGGGGGTTTGGGTTTTATGATCGGCGAGTTGCTGGAGGCAGGTCTTTTGCACGACGACACCCGCACCGTGGTGGGCGAGGGGTTGGCCCGTTATACCCAAGAACCGGCGCTGGCTGGCGATCAGATCACCTGGCGCGATGGCGCCAAGATCACCCAAAATGACAAAATCCTGCGCCCCGCCACCGATCCCTTCCAGGCCACAGGTGGGCTTGCACGGCTGCAAGGCTCGCTCGGCTCGGGCGTGATGAAGGTCTCTGCCGTCGCGGCCGAGCGTCACGTCATCGAGGCCCCCGTGCGCGTCTTTCAGGACCAAGCAAGCGTGAAGGCCGCGTTTCAAGCGGGGGAGTTTACGTCCGACACCGTGGTGGTTGTGCGGTTCCAGGGCCCAAAGGCCAATGGCATGCCCGAGCTTCATGCGCTTACGCCCACGCTTGCCGTGTTGCAGGACCGTGGCTTGAAGGTGGCCCTGGTCACCGATGGGCGGATGTCCGGGGCCTCGGGCAAGGTGCCTGCCGCCATCCATGTCAGCCCCGAGGCGCTGGATGGTGGCCCGATCGCCAAGCTCAAAGATGGCGATGTGGTGCGGGTGGATGCGACCACCGGCGTTCTCGATATCCTCACCGACGGCGTGTTAGAGCGCGCGCCCGCCACGCCCGATCTGATCGACAACCGCGCCGGGTTGGGGCGCGAGTTGTTCGACGTGTTTCGCGCCAATGTGGGCCGCGCCGATCAAGGCGCGAGCCCGCTGTGACGGGGGCTGTGAAAATCGACACCGAGGCGGCACTTGATGCGCTCTACGGCACGCCCAAAGCCCCCTCGCTGGTGAAGGTCTCGGACCATCTGACGCCGGAATACCGCGCATGGGTGGAGGCCGCACCCTTTGTGGCACTCGCCACTGTTGGGCCAGAGGGGCTGGATTGCTCGCCGCGCGGCGATGACGGCATGGCGGTCACGATCGAGGATGCGCGCACCCTGGTCTTGCCCGACCGGCGCGGCAACGACCGTATCGACAGCCTGCGCAATGTGGTGCGTGATCCGCGCGTGGCTTTGATGTTCCTGATCCCAGGCTCGCCCACCGTAATCCGCGTGAATGGCCTTGGTGCTGTCTATGCGGGTGCGGACGATCTGGCGCGCTATGCCCATCGCGGGGCTCAACCCCGCTCGATCCTGCGGATCACGACGCGGGAGGTTTATTTTCAATGCGCCCGCGCCGTGATGCGCGCGGGCCTGTGGTCCGGCCGCGCGGTGCCTGAAAACCTGCCAAGTCCCGGGGACATTCTCGCCGCCCAGACCGATGGGAACGTGGGCGGGCCCCAATACGATGCCGATTGGCCCGAGCGGGCCGCTAAAACGATGTGGTAACCCGATGCTGACACCCCAAGACGCCAACACCAAAAACCGCGAGATCTGTGGCCTTGCCCCGGTCATCCCGGTTCTCACCGTCACCGAAGTGGCCCATGCCCGCCCCCTGGCCGAGGCTTTGGTCGCGGGCGGCTTGCCCGCGCTGGAGGTGACCTTGCGCACGCCCGCCGCGTTGGAGGCCATTCGCGCCATGTCCGATGTGCCTGGGGGCGTTGTTGGGGCAGGGACGCTGATCACCCCGCAAGACGTTAGGAACGCGGTCGATGCGGGTGCGAAATTCGGCGTCTCTCCGGGGGCGACGCCCGCGCTTTTGGCGGCCTGCGCCGAGGCGGATTTGCCCCTGCTTGCCGGTGCCGCGACCGCGTCCGAAGTTATGGCTTTGATGGAAGCCGGATACACTGTCGGCAAGT
>JBCBNR010000226.1:0-5230 GCA_039821665.1 Pseudomonadota bacterium | reverse complement strand
ATCGCGCCGGACAAACCCTTCGCATCCGCATCCACCAGGTCGAGCCTGTTGGCCTCTAGAATGTCTGCGCGGTCGCTCCACACCGCCTCGGCCGCGCCGATCAGGGCGGCATGCTTGCGCTCGGCCGAGGCTTGGGCAAGGGCGGTGGCCGCGTCGCGCGCACGCGCGCCCACCTGCGCCATCATCTGGTCGATGTCCAAACCCGCACCATCCATGTCAATCTCCTCCCTCGGCGCGTGGTCTACAGCGCCATGTCATCCCGATGCACCAGGGCTGCCCGGCCAGGATGGCCCAGACGCTCGGTGATTTGTGAGCTCTTATGCCCCATGATCAGCCGCGCTTCTACCGCGTCATACCCCGCCAATCCGCGCGCAACGGGCCCTTCGGGCCCAATAATGTCCACCGCATCGCCCCGCTCGAACCTGCCTTCGATGGCTGTCACCCCGGCGGGCAAAAGGGATTTGCCCGTGCTCAGGGCCCGCGCGGCCCCGCCATCGACCCGCAGCGTGCCCTTTGGCTTCATCGACAAAATCCAGCGCTTGCGCGCGGCTTGGGGGTCTTCTTCAGGTGCAAACACCGTAACCCGCGCGCCTGTATCAATTGCGCGTAAAGGGCGCAGCACATCGCCTCGCGCGATCACCATGGCCGCCCCCGCTTTGACCGCGACTTGGGCGGCCATGATCTTTGTGCGCATCCCGCCCTTGGCCCCCGCGGTGCCCGCATCCCCTGCCAACGCCTCGATTTGGGGGGTGATGCGCCGCACCAGCGGGATATGGGCAGCCCGTTGGTCCAAACGCGGGTCCGCCTCATAGAGGCCGTCCACATCGGACAACAACACCAACAGATCCCCGCCCGACAGGGCCGTGACCTGTGCGGCCAGCCGGTCATTGTCGCCAAAGCGGATTTCGTCCGTGGCCACCGTGTCGTTCTCGTTCACAATGGGAACCGCCCCAAGGTCCAAAAGCGTTGCAATGGTCGCGCGCGAATTCAGATAGCGCCTGCGATTGGCGCTGTCCTCCAGGGTGACCAGCAGTTGCGCCGCTGTGATCCCATGGGCGCCCAGCACCTCTTGATACGCTTTGGCCAGCCGGATCTGCCCAACCGAGGCCGCGGCCTGGGCTTGGTCCAAGGTCAGATGCCCCTGGGGCAAGCCCAACACCCGCCGCCCCAAAGCGATGGACCCGGACGAGACCAGCAAGACCTGCACACCGCGTGCGCGCAAGCCGGCCACATCCTCGGCCAGGCCCTCCAACCATGTTTCGCGCAAGGCTCCGGTCTCGGCCTCCACCAACAGGGCGGACCCGATTTTGATGACCACACGACGGGCGGTTTGCAGGCAGGCAGCGGCGGCTAGGGTGTCCACGGCCCCTCCTCCACCGCAACCGTGTTCGCATCGCGGATCTTGGCTTTGAGCGCGCGCAGCACCTCGTCCAACCCGAGCTTGGAGATGCCCGAAAGGGGCAGCACGGTCGCGTTCAGCTGCGCCTGGACAGGGCCCAGGATATCAGCGTGCAAATCCTCGGGTACCGCATCCATTTTGTTCAGCGCGACCACCACGGGCTTGTCTGCGAGCGGGCCGCCATAAGCCTCCACCTCCCGGCGAACAGTGTGGTAGTCGGCCAGCGGGTCCTGGGTTGTTGCGTCGACCAGATGCAAAAGGACCGAACACCGCTCCACATGGCCCAAAAAGCGATCCCCGATCCCGCGACCCTCATGGGCACCTTCGATCAGGCCCGGGATGTCCGCCACAACCATTTCCGACCCGTCCACCGCGACCACGCCCAGGTTCGGATGCAAGGTGGTGAACGGGTAATCCGCAATCTTCGGCCGCGCATTGGACACCGCGGACAGAAACGTGGATTTGCCTGCGTTGGGCAGCCCCACCAGACCCACATCCGCAATCAGCTTGAGACGCAGCCACAGGGTCCGCTCCACCCCAGCTTGGCCCGGATTGGCCCGGCGGGGGGCTTGGTTGGTGGCGGATTTGAACCGCAGGTTGCCCCAGCCGCCATTCCCTCCCTGGGCCAGAACCACGCTGTCGCCTTCCTCGGTAAGATCCGCGATCACCGTGTCTTGGTCTTCTTCCAAAATCTCCGTGCCTTCGGGCACGCGCAGCACAATATCCTCGCCACTGGCCCCGGTGCGCCCCTGGCCCGCACCGCCGCGGCCGTTCTTGGCAAAGAAATGCTGCTGATAGCGAAAGTCGATCAGGGTGTTCAGACCGGTCACCGCTTGGGCAATCACCGAGCCGCCTCCACCGCCATCCCCGCCATCGGGTCCGCCGTATTCAATGTACTTCTCTCGCCGGAAGCTCACCGCGCCGTTCCCGCCTGCGCCGGAGCGGATATAGACCTTGGCCAGATCGAGGAATTTCATGTCGATGCCTTCTTTCGCTGAAACTCCCAATAGGGCACTTCGTGGCCCCGTGCGAGCGAGAAGGCCCGCCCTTCGCCCAGATAATCAAAGCCCAGCTTGGTCAACACGCGCGATGACCGTGGATTGTCCTGAAACACCCGCGCCTCCAACGGGCCGTACCCTTCGGCCTCGGCCAGGTCGGCAAAGGCGCCCACAGCCTCGGTCGCAAAGCCTGCATCCCAGAACGGCACACCCAACCAAAAGCCAAGGCGCACCCGGTCCCGCAGCGCGATGACGCCGATCAATTGCGCCTCCCGGCCAGAGCCGTGTTCGATCACCCGCACCAGATCATCTGCCGTGTCCTTGGCCGTCCGAGCCACGAAATTCGCCGCCATGCCGGGGGGATAGGGATGGGGCACGCGCTCAAGATTGCGCGACAGACGTTCATCGGCGCAGTACAATTCCAGGGGTCCCGCATCCTCGGGCCGGATCGGGCGCAAGCAAAGACGGTCGGTGAAGATCTCGGTTTGCACAGCGTTACCCTTTCGCCAGAACCAAAAGAACACTGGCCACAGTGAGCAGCGCAAGCAGGATCATCAAGGCCCGCTCGTACCGGGTGCCTTGCACCAGACGCGCCAGCTGTGCGCCACCCGCGCACCAGATCGGGTGCGAGATGGCTTGCACCCCAAAGGTGATGGCAGCAAGCGTGGCCGTGGCCACCAGGGCCGAGGTGCCCGGCTCCACATAATTGGTGAAACCCGCAACCATCAGCGCCCAGGCCTTGGGGTTGAGCGGGTGCACAATCAGCCCTTGCGCAAACCCCGGCACATCCCCGCCAGCCTCGGTTGTCGACAGGCGCGTGCCCGCGATTGTCCAGGCCAGCCACAGGATATAGGCCGCAGACGCCCAGCGCATCGCATCGAACACCGCCGGATAGCGCACCATCAGGGACATCAACCCCAAGCCCACAGGCCAAATGACGAATTGCTTGCCCAAGGCAACGCCCGCCACAAACGGCAACGCCCGGCGCAGGCCGTAGCGCGCGCCGGTTGCCAGAAGGATCATGTTGGCAGGCCCTGGCGTGCCGATCACCCCCACAGCCAAGCCGGTATAAGCCAAAGCGTTTACAGCCATTACGCGCGCTTTCTTTTTTGTTTCATTCGCCAAGGGGCGTCCGCTTGCCAATCGCCAGCCATGATCGAGCCATAGGGCTCGATCTCGTCCACCACCTCTGCCAGGCCGAACTCGGCCATTTGAGAGCGCACACTATCCGCGGATTTGTAGGCCGAGGGCAGTTCCGAGATGTCCGTGCGCCCGCAGAAAAACCGCGCATCGAGGCCTTGGGTTTCACGCGCAAAGATGTCCGCCTCGCTTTGCCCCGCCAAGCGGCGCTTATGGGCGGTGCGCGACCGGTTGCGCCCGGCCCCATGGGGGGCAAAACCCAAATTCGCATCCGTGCGTGCGCCTTTGATCAACAACACCGGCGCCCCCATGTTCAAAGGCACGATCTGCACACCGTCCGTGTCGGGCAAGAACCCGTCATGGACAGGGGTCGCCCCCTTGGCGTGGTGGTACAGATCGCCCTCTCGAAACACGAAGTTATGCTCGTTCCAGGCCCGCTCTACATACGTGGTGCCAAGCATTGCGATGGCTGCATCGTGCAACGCCGCGTGGCTGGCCTTGGTCCAACGTCGCAGCAGTTGCAGGGCCTCCCAATAGGCCACACCCGCATCGCTGTCGGCCACAATCCATGCGTTCTGGCGCAACGTATCGGGGGCGTGCCTGCGGCGGTGTTCCTCGGCCACGCGCATCCCTTCCTTGTACAGCACCGCCCCCGGCCCGCGAGAGCCGTGGTGCGTCACAAGACAGGTGCGCCCAGAGGCCTTTGAGGTGCCGACAAAGGCGAAATGGTTGCCATCTCCTTGGGTGCCGAAATGGCTTTGGATCACAGTCTGGGCCTTTTGCCCGTTCAGGAACCGGTTCTCAGACATCTCCTCGGCCAGATCGCCCGGCACCACAAAGCGCGGGTCAGCCGCGCGGCCCCCTGGGCCGAAATGGGTGACCTGATGCACCGCATCAAGCAGCGCTTTGGGCAGAAATCCGTCAAGCGCACTGACCATGACCGAGCAGCAAATGTCCGCGGAATGCATGCCTGGATGGATCGCGTTGCGGGCCACCGCCACGCCACCTACCGGGATCGTGCCTGGCGGGCCGGCAGGACACGCATCGGGCATGACCGCACCGGCCACCAGGGTGGGTGTGCGCATCAGCGTCTCCATCGTGGCGCGCACGGCGGCCACGTTCGCCTCGTCCTCGGGACCGGTGACGCTGAGGTTGAACGCAACCCGCGCGCCGTCTTGCAAGGGCTGCTTCACGGGCGCCGGAGGGGCGGTTTTCGCCAAATAGTGATCGAGCGCAGGCCCCTTGAGGTTGCGCGCAGCGATCTCAGCAAGCGCCGGGCCCATCCAAGGGCCAGGCGCATAACCCATGGCGATGATCTCTTTTCCGGTGATGCGCATGCTTTGGTTCTCGTTTCCTGTCTGCGCCCAGGCCCAAAGCGAAAAAGGGCCCGGTCTTTTGAACCGAGCCCTTTTTCAAGGATGATATGATGATATCGCTCGGCTTATTCAGCGGCCTCTGGGGTTGGCAGAACGGAGATGAAGGTCCGGCCCTTCAGGCCTTTGTGGAACTTCACTGCACCCTCGGCTTTTGCAAAGATCGTGTGATCTCGGCCCATGCCAACGCCCTCACCCGGCCACCACTTGGTGCCGCGCTGGCGCACAAGGATGTTGCCTGGAATGACGCTCTCACCACCAAATTTCTTAACGCCCAAGCGGCGACCAGCACTGTCGCGACCGTTGCGGGACGAACCACC
>JBCBNR010000225.1:0-5291 GCA_039821665.1 Pseudomonadota bacterium | reverse complement strand
GGCCATCCTCTTTCATCTGGCGAATTGCGGTGTTCAATGCCTTCGCCCCAGGCGCATCGAGGTTGGAGTTCGGCTCGTCCAGCACCAAAAGCACAGGGTCGGAATAAAGGGCGCGTGCAAGCCCAATCCGCTGGCGTTGACCGCCCGACAGACGCCCGCCACCCGGATGAATGACCGTGTCATAGCCCTTTGGCAGCTTGAGGATCATCTCATGCGCGC
Source organism: Pseudomonadota bacterium (assembly GCA_039821665.1). Classification (GTDB taxonomy): domain Bacteria; phylum Pseudomonadota; class Alphaproteobacteria; order Rhodobacterales; family Rhodobacteraceae; genus CANLSM01. The sequence continues at coordinate 5,072 of JBCBNR010000225.1, read as the reverse complement.
CGGCCTTTTTTGCCGCCGCGACAACGCGGGCGCTGTCCGGCTCGCCCATACGGGCGATGTTTTCGGCGATGGTGGCCCCAAACAGCGTGATGTCCTGGGGCAGATAGCCGATGTATTGGCCCAAATGCTCGTGGCTGTATTGCTCAAGTGCCGCACCATCCAAGCGCACCTTGCCCGAGGCAGGCCGCCAGATCCCTGTAAGCACCCGCGCGAGGGTGGACTTGCCCGCAGCCGAGGGTCCGATGACGCCTAAGGCTTGGCCAGGGTCCAGGCGGAAGGACAGCATGCGCAGTGTCGCCACTTGCTCGCCCGGGGGCATCACGCTGATTTGCTGCACATCCAGGATTGCCCGGGGCCGCGGCAGTTCCGTCACTGGCGGCGGTGGCGGGGTGCGGCCCAGAAGATCGACGAGGTTGGTCCACCCTTCGCGCGCGCGTTGCAACAACGGCCAGCCACCGATGGCCTGTTCGATCGGGGCCAGGGCGCGTCCCAGCAGGATCGAGGCTGCGATCATAGCACCTGCTGTCACCTCCCCTTGCAGCACCAGATAGGCGCCCACCGCAAGCATCGCGGATTGCAAAAAGAAACGGAAAGACTTGGACGAGGTGGTGAAGGTGCCCGACCGATCAGCACTTGTAATCTGACTGTCGAGCGCCTTGTCGCGCACCGCGCGCCAGCGTTGGATCACCGCCGGGCGCATGCCCATACCTTGGATCATCTCGCTTTCCTCGCGCAACTGCTCGGCCAAGGCATCTGCCTGGGCGGTCACGCCATGGGCCTCTCGCACAGGTTTTCTGGTGAAATACTGGTTGAGGGCCGTCAGGGTCACCAGCACCAGCCCGCCCGCCACGGCCGTCAGGCCCAAAAGCGGATGGAAGATGAAGATGCCCGCGATGAAAATCGGCGCCCAAGGCATATCGAAAATCGCGAACAACACCGGCGAAGACATGAATTTTTGCACCGCCTCAAGATCCTTGAGGCCAGACGCCGGCCGAGAGCGTTCGTCCGGCAACACCGCCCTGCGCAAGGTTGCGTCAAACACCCGACTGTCGAGCGTGGTTTGAAATTCCGCCCCGATCCGGGCGGCCACCCGGCCGCGGGCGTAATCCACCAAGCCCATGATCCCGTAGAGCAACGCCACCAACAAAAACAGCGCTGTCAGCGTCTCCTCCGAACGAGAGCCAAGCACCCTGTCGTAGACCTGAAGCATAAAAAGCGGGCCTGTGAGCATCAGCAGGTTCACAAAAATCGAAAAGATCCCGATGGACAAAAACAAGCCGCGTCCCTTTGAAAGGGCCTTGTCCAGCTCTTCCTTACCGCGCTTCTCGGGTGTGTTTGGATTTGCCACGAATACAGGGTCCTTACTTGGGTACAGCCGTCGACTCGCATGGGGTATACGGGCCAAGTTTCGTACGTCTTAACCAAACCGGTCCAGCCGCGCCACTGCCCAAGCCCCATCCCGCGATCAAATATTCAACAGTTGCGTCAATTTCGGGGCAGTGATCTAGCATCACTTGGGGATCCGTATATATCTGCGAACAGAGATGACGGGCAAGGCTTTTCCAATGATGAAATGGGCAATGATTGCGGTGGTTTGCGCCTTGGGCGCGTGTTCTTCCGTGGACGGGATCGAGGATGATCCTTATGAACGCACGAACCGCGCCATTCACAGTTTTAACAAGGGCGCGGACACGGCGGTGTTGCGCCCGGTTTCGAACGCCTATGGGGCCGCTGTGCCAGGCGAGGTGCGGACCAGTTTGTCGAACGCCTCTGGCAATCTGTCCCTGCCAGGTTCGTTCGTGAACCACCTGCTGCAAGGCGATATCCAAGACGCGGGCGCCACCTTGATGCGGTTTGGCTTCAACTCCACCTTCGGGCTGGCGGGGTTGCGCGACCCGGCCTCGGATGCGGGGCTGCTGGCCCGCGATACGACTTTTGGCGATACGCTGGCGGTTTGGGGCGTGCGGCGCGGAGCCTATATCGAACTGCCGCTGCTTGGCCCTTCGGACGAGCGGGACCTGGCCGGCAAGGTCGTTGATTTCGCGATCAACCCGCTCAACGCGTTGGAAGAGCCTATTCCAGGCGAAATCACCGGCACACTGACAGCAACCTCTGTGTTGAATGCCCGGTACGAGTTTCGCGGTCTGATTGATACCCTGCTTTATGAGAGCGCAGACAGTTACAATGCGCAAAGAATTGCATATCTTCAGAACCAAGCCGCGAACCTGTCCGGGGGCGTGGTGGCTGAAGATTTGGAGGATCCCTATGCGTTCGAATAGGATATTTGAGTTAACCCGCCGTGACATTGTAGCCGGGATCGGCGCCACATTTTTGGTCGGGGCCGCTGGCCTCAGACCCGCTTATGCACAATCCGTGGACAATGCGACCAGTCTGATCAAAACTGTGTCTGCAGAGGTAACGCGCATCGCGAATTCCGGCAAAGCGGAATCTGCGGCGCTGCGCGACTTCCGCACGCTGTTCAACACTTATGCCGATGTGCCCACCATCGCCCGTTCGGTGCTTGGCCCGCCCTGGCGGCAAGCCTCCACTTCGCAAAAGACCGCCTTTGTCGAGGCGTTCGAGGATTACCTGTCGGCAAAGTATGGCCGCCAGTTCAACGAGTATCGAGGCGCACGGATCACCGTGACCAAAGCCTCCGACCAGGGCAACAAGGGTGTGCTGGTCTATTCGGTGGTCAGTCCCAAAGGGGCTTCCCCCTTTGAAGTGGCCTGGCAGGTCTCCGACCGCTCCGGCTCGACCCGTGCGATCAATATCTTCATCGAAGGGGTCTCGATGCTCAGCACAGAACGCTCGGAGATCAAGGCCATGCTAGAGGCGCAGCGCGGCTCGCTCTCGGGTTTGATCGACGAGCTGCAAACCCGCAGCTAAGCGGGTGTTGAGCGCAGGCGCTTGGCCCTATTGGCCAAGCAAGCCGCGCAGAACGGACCGCAACACATTCTCAGCCGCCCGGTCCTGGGCCCTTGGGGCTTGGGGCCGACCACCCTGGGACGGAGCAACCTCGGCCACAACTTGGGGCGCGGGCGGCACAATCTCGGGCAATGGTGTGACCGGCAGGCCCTGGTGGATGCGGCTCATGACGTTTTGCCAAATCTCAGCGGGCAAGCCAGAGCCTGTGACGCCTTTAAGGGGCGTGTTGTCATCATATCCCATCCAGACGCCCGCCACATAGTCGCCGGTGAACCCTACGAACCAAGCGTCCCGTGCCGCCTGTGTCGTGCCGGTCTTGCCCGCCGCTGGCCGACCCTCAAGCCGGGCCCGCACGCCTGAGCCCCGCTCCACCACCTGGCGCATCATATAAACCATATGACCAGCGGCGCGCTGGTCCATCACGCGAAAGGCGTCTTGCCGGTCAGCCCCCATCAGGCCCAGGTTCTCGCCCCGCAGTTTGAGCTCCAGCATACCGTAAGGGGTCGAACGGCGCCCCCCATTAAGAATGCCCGCATAGGCCCCGGTCAGCTGCAAAAGCGTCGTCTCGGACACGCCCAGCGCAAGCGCGGGGCCTTTGGCAAGCTTGGTTGTCATGCCGAAATCTTGGGCCAGCGCACGCACCCGCTCTCGGCCCACACGCTCGGCCACCTTGACCGCCACCGTGTTGATCGAGCTTGCAAAAGCGTCCGTCAGCGTCACCTCGCCACGAAACTTTCGGTCGTAGTTTTGCGGTGACCAGGGGCCAGAGCCTGCAATCTCCAGCGTGATCGGCGCATCATAGAAGGTGTCGTTGGGGCTCATCCCCGTCTCTAGCCCGGCGGCATAGACCAGGGTTTTGAAGGCCGAGCCTGGCTGGCGCAGGGCCTGGACCGCACGGTTGAACTGACCGGGGGTGTTGCCCGTGCCGCGCCCACCGACCATGGCGCGCACCGCGCCATCTGGCGACAACACTACAATGGCGGCCTGGGCTTTGGACCCATCGCGCACCTTGGTCTCGAACACCTCTTGCAAAGCGGCCTCGGCGGCACGCTGAATGCGTGGATCAAAGGTGGTCTGAATTTCCACGTCTTCGGTGGTGGACTTGGTCAGAAAGGCCGGGCCCGCCTCCATCACCCAATCGGCAAACGCCCCACCGGTGCGCGCCCGCGCCCGCTGGCTCAGCTGGGCTGGGTTGGCGCGGGCCAGGTCCGCCTCGATCCGGGTCAACAAGCCTTGATCTTCCATAAGACCCACAATCACCTCTGCCCGGCCTTGGGCCACGGACAGGTTTGTGGTGGGCGCGTAGCGCGAGGGCGCCTTCAGCAATCCGGCCAGCATGGCCGCCTCTGCCGGGCCAACCTCGCGCGCGGATTTGGCAAAGTAGCGCTGGGATGCGGCTTCGAACCCCTGGCTGCCCGCACCCAGATAGGCCCTGTTAAGGTAGATCGACAGGATGTCTTGCTTGGAATACTTCAATTCCATCGCCAAGGCTGCCGGAATTTCCTTGAGCTTGCGTTCCAGCGTGCGGGCATTGTTGAAGAACACCATCTTGGCGGTCTGTTGGGTGATGGTAGACCCCCCCTGCACCATGCGCCCGGCCCGAAGGTTCTGCACCATGGCGCGGGTGATGCCCTTGGGATCCAGCCCGAAATGAGAGTAAAAGCGCTTGTCTTCCGTGGCGACCACAGCATTCACCAAATGGGGCGAGGCACTTTCAGCGCGCACCACTTGGTATTGGTCCCCGCGCCAGGCAAACACATCGCCCGAGCGGTCCAGCAGGGTGACCGAGCCTCGGTCGCGCCCATCCATCAGGTCCTGCATCGGCGGCAGTTGCGCATAAAAGTAGAGGGTGGCCCCACCCAGGACGAGCCCGGTGACCACCGTCACCCGCAATCCGATCCACCACACCAATCCGAAGATCTTGCGAAAGACCCACCGCGAGAGACGCTCAACCAACCCCAAACGCCGCGCCCGGGGCTTGCCCCGCGTCTTACGTGCCATAGAACCCGCCTTTTGCCTGTGTGCGCCATTCTTTGGGCGCTGTGCTCGTTTGGGCAAGCTTAGCCGAGCTTTGTGGCGATTTGGAGGGGAAAAAGCTCGGTCGCTCTGTGCCTAATTTTTGTGCATAGGCCAGAATCTGTGTC
>JBCBNR010000224.1:0-5302 GCA_039821665.1 Pseudomonadota bacterium | reverse complement strand
CCCATCGTCTAGTGGTCTAGGACGCCGCCCTTTCACGGCGGAAACACGGGTTCGAGTCCCGTTGGGAGTGCCATTTTTCCCCCACGACCAAGTTCCCGTATGGCAAATTTACTTTACGGACCAACCGAAGTTGCCCGTGGGCGTCCCAGTCTCGAAATACGCGCAGACAGGGCGATGGTCTTTAGGCGTCCATGACCATTACGCTTAGCAGTGGTTGAAAACACGCACCGGGGTCTCCTGCCAGCACGTCCAGTGACTTGTCCCTCTAAAACGAGGGTTGGCTCGGGATGTTGCGCCTGAGTTTGCATAGGGCTGCTCGCTGATAGATCCGGGTCCAAAGGACCCACCTGTTCGCGCGTGAGCGCGCAGGAATTCGTTGGTAAGGCTTCTACAAGACCCAAAAAAACGGCGGCCAAACAGGCCGCCGGTGTGGCATGCGCCAAAGACTACGCTGCCAGGCAAGGTGCTCTCGCTGTGCGGGGCGATCAGGCTCTCTTCATTTCCCGACGCCCCCACGATGACACCTGCATAGGCCATGCAGCCGCACACGTTTAAGGTGAAGTTCCGCCAACTTTTCCCCCAAACCGAAAACGGGCCCCGCAGGGCCCGCTTCCGCTTCGCTTAAGGAATGCGATCAGGCAAACGACCAACGCTCAGTGATGCGGCTGCTGTCCATCTGCCACAGGTTCCCGATCGTCTCGGGCCGCTGCAGCTTGGTGGAGTGAGCGTCGACATAGTTTGCATACATCGGCACGATCACACCGCCATCATCCTTGGTCAGCTGCTGCATCTCGCGATACATGTCGCTTCGTTTGGTGGCGTCGAGCTCGGCGCGCGCTTGCAGCAACAGCTCGTTAAAGCGCGCATTCTCCCAGAACGTGTCGTTCCAAGGCACACCGGCCTCGTAGGCGGTGGAGAACATCCAATCCTCCGTCGCACGGCCCGACCAATAGCACGCGCAGAACGGCTTTTTCAGCCAGACATTGGACCAATAGCCATCCGCAGGCTCGCGCACCACATCGATGTTGATGCCGGAGGCTTTGGCAGATGCTTGGAACAGCTGGGCTGCATCGACCGCACCGGCAAAGGCCGCGTCAGAGGCGGACAGGGCCACGTCCAAGCTGTCCATACCCGCCTGCTGAAGGTAGAATTTCGACTTGTCCGGATCATAGGCCGCCTGCTCTAAATCAGAGGCGAAATACTGGTTTGCAGGTCCGATGGGATGGTCGTTGGCCACCGCACCGTGGCCCAGCAGGATCTTGTCCACCATTTCTTGGCGGTTGATGCCAAATTTCAGCGCGTTGCGCACATTCACGTCCGAGAACGGGGCCGCGTTGGTGTGCATCGGGAACGTGTAGTGCTGGTTGCCGGTGACCTCGAACACCTCGGTGTTCGGGTTGCGCTTGACCAGGCTTTCGGTCTTGAAGTCCACGCGGTTGATCGCATCCACTTGGTTGGTCATCAGCGCGTTCATCCGAGCAGAGGCATCGTTGATGGCAATCGCTTCGACCGCATCAAAATAGCCTGCATCGGTTTTGTAGTGATCCGCATAGCGCGTGACCATCGCGCGCACGCCGGGATCGAAGCTTTCGACCTTGTAAAGGCCGGTGCCGATGCCCTGGGCAATCGCCTCTTCGATCTGGCCCGCGGGATAGATCAAGATGTGATAGTCCGACATCAGGAACGGGAAATCCGCGTTGCCCGAGGCCAGGGTGAACTGCACCTGATGCTCGCCCATCTTGGTCATGTCGGTGATCGCTTCGACGATCGGTTTGGCGGCGGATTTGGCGTCTTCGGCGGTGTGCAGCTTCAGGCTTTCGATCACGTCATCCGCGCCGAAGGGCTTGCCATTATGGAAGGTGACACCCTGGCGCAAGTTGAACGTCCAAACCTTCGCATCGGGCGAGGCTTCCCAGCTTTCGGCCAACTCGCCCTTTAGCGAGCCATCGGCGGCCACTTCCGTAAGGCAGTCGAACACGGTCCCGTGGCCCAAAAGGATCATGAACGTATCCGAATGGGTCCGACCGTCCCAACTGTCAGAGGTGTTGGCGCCCGCAAGTCCCAGGCGCAGCGTACCGCCCGATTTTGGCTGTGCGCGCAGGGGCAGGCCGCTTGCGGCCAGCACGCCGGCCGCGGCACCGGTTTTCAAAAGACCACGGCGGTCAAGGTTGAAGGACATCTTTTCTCTCCCTGTTGGTGCCCGTCTCCAGGCTCAGCTTATCCCAACACACCCGGTTGCTGGCATGCAAGGCATCCAAAGTTCACAATTACGGTGTGATCCGCTCTGACGCGGCGTCGCCTAAGTTTTCCACGCCCCGTTCGGCCAGCAGATTGGTCAGCCAATCGGGGTCCATCTCGGGCACCGAACTGAGCAGCAAATCAGTATAGGGGTGGTGGGGTGGCTGGAACATTTCGCGTTTTGGCCCCTGCTCCACCACCTCGCCTTGTTTCATCACCACCACCTCATCCGCGATGGACCGCACCGTGGCCAGGTCGTGGGTGATGAACATATAGGCCAGATCCAACTCGCGCTGCAGCTTGTCTAGCAGCTTTAGGATCCCCTCGGCCACCAATTGATCCAGCGCCGAGGTCACCTCGTCACAGATGATAAATTCAGGCTCGGCGGCCAAGGCGCGGGCGATCCCGATCCGCTGTTTCTGACCGCCCGACAGCTCGGTCGGCAAACGGTTGTAATAGTCGGCGGGGTCCAGTTCGATCTGCTCCAACAGCCCTTCCACCCGGCGGCGACGCTCGGTGCCGGTCAGGCCCGAGTAGAACTGCACCGGTCGCCCAATGATCTCGGATATACGCACCTTGGGGTTCAGCGCGGTGTCGGCCATCTGATAGATCATCTGCGCCTGGCGCAATTGATCCTTGGACCGCTTGCGGTAATGCCCCGGCAGCGCCTGACCGTTGTGAAGGATATTGCCTTGGGTGGGTGGCAAAAGACCCGTGATGCAGCGCGCCGCAGTCGATTTGCCCGAGCCGCTTTCCCCGACCACTGCCACGGTCTGGCCCCTGTGGATCGAGAAGTTTACATCGTGCAGCACCTTGATTGCGCCATATGCGGCATGCACTCGGTCGACTTGGATCACGGGGGTCTCCCCCACGGGTACAGGCGGCTTGGCGGGCGGGGCAAAGGACCGGACAGCCCAAAGCGACTTGGTATAATCCTGGGTCGGGGCGTTGAGCATGGTGCGCGTGTCCGCCGCTTCCACCTCGTCGCCTTTGAGCAGAACCTTGATGGTGTCGGCCATTTGGGCCACCACCGCCAGATCGTGGGTGATGTAGATCGCAGCGGTGTTAAACTGCTCGACAATGTCGCGGATGGCAGCGAGCACCTCGATCTGCGTGGTCACATCAAGGGCCGTCGTCGGCTTGTCAAAGACGATCAGATCGGGGCGGCAGGACATCGCCATCGCCGTCATGGCCCGCTGCAACTGCCCGCCCGAAACTTGGTGGGGATAGCGAAAGCCAATGTTGTCCGGGTCCGGCAGGCGCAACCTCTCGTAAAGCTCTTTGGCGTCCCGCTGGCTGTCGCGCTGCGAGGACACACCATGGATGGTGGGCGCCTCGGTGTGCTGATCGATAAGGCGGTGTGCGGGGTTGAACGACGCGGCTGCGGATTGGGCCACATAGGCAATCCGCTTGCCCAGCAGCCCGCGCCGGGTGGCCGCGGATGCGTTGCGCAGATCGATGCCATCGAACTCGATGGTCCCGTTCGAGATGCGACACCCGTCACGGGTGAACCCCATGGCCGCCAGGCCAATGGTGGATTTGCCCGCCCCGGATTCGCCGATCAAACCCAAGACCTCGCCCCGGTGCAGGTCCAGATCAACACCATGAACGATCTCGGTCCAGGTGTCTTCGGACCGTCCTTCGATTTTCAGGTCTCGAATTTTGACCAGCAGCTCTTGGTTCGACACGGGCGTCTACTCCTTCAATCCGCTGGTTTTGTGCAGCATCCAGTCGACCACGAAATTGACGCTGACCGTCAGCAACGCAATCGCGCCCGCAGGCATCAGCGGCAGCGAGCCGGTGAGCATATCGAAGCTGGCAAAGTTGATGAACTGGCTCAGCTCGCGCACCATGGTACCCCAGTCGGCCAGGGGCGGCTGGATGCCCAAGCCCAGGAAGGACAAGGACGCGATCAGCAGGAAGACAAAGCAAAAGCGCAAGCCGAACTCGGCGATCAGGGGCGCTGTGGCGTTGGGCAGGATCTCACGGAAAATAAGATAGGGCAGACGCTCTCCGCGCAACTGGGCCGCTTCGATATAGTCCATCACCACGATGTTCACCGCCACCGCACGGGCAAGGCGGAACACCCGCGTGCTGTCGAGCACGGCAATCACAAGGATCATGTTGATCGTGGACTGGCCGAAGATGGTGATCAACAGCAGCGCAAAAATCAGCTGCGGAATGGCCATCAGCGCATCCACTGTCCGGCTGAGCAACTGATCCAGCCAGCCCCCCACCGTGGCCGCCAAAAAGCCCGCAAAGGCCCCCAGTAGGAATGCGAGCACGGTGGTGATAAAGGCAATTCCGATGGTGTTGCGCGCGCCATAGATCAGGCGGGTCAAAAGATCGCGGCCGATCTGATCCGTGCCCAGCACATAGCGCGGGTCGTCCCCGGGCAATTGGTTGATCTGATCGAACACCTGCGCCTCGCCATAGGGTGCGATCAGTGGCGCGGCAAGTGCCACAAAGACATAGACCAGGATGATCAACAGACCAAAGCTGGCCGTCAGCGGCATGGATGCGGCCAACAGCGATCCCTGACGCGGCAGCGCCATCACCAAGGCTTGGCGAAAGATCCAAGCCGCAGCCGCCGCAATGGCCAAAAGACCGACAATGTAAAGAAGTGTGGTCATAGGCCCCTCACTTGGGATGTCGCAAGCGCGGGTTTGACAAGATCGACAGCACATCCGCTGTGAGGTTCAGCAAGATATAGGTGGCCGCAAAGATCAGACAGCACGCCTGCACGATGGGAATGTCGCGCAGCTTCACGCTGTCCACGAACAGCTGTCCCACGCCCGGGTAGACAAACACCACCTCCACCACCACCACGCCGGTGATCAGATAGGCCAGGTTCAGCGCAATCACATTTATGATCGGCGCCAGCGCATTGGGCAGTGCGTGGCGCACGATCACGCGGGCGGGCGACACGCCCTTGAGCCGCGCCATCTCGATATAGGGCGAGGCGAGCAAGTTGATGATCGCAGCCCGGGTCATTCGCATCATATGGGCGGTTACGACCAGGGTCAGGGTCAATGCTGGCAGCATCGTGCGCTCCAACCGTTCG
>JBCBNR010000223.1:0-5306 GCA_039821665.1 Pseudomonadota bacterium | reverse complement strand
TCTCGCTCGGTTTTGCCCAAGGCGAAAAGCTGATGGCCTTTCGCCTGCGCCACACCGATGGGCGCGACTTTCACTCGGGCACCTGGATCGCGCCCGATGGCACACCCACACCGCTTACCCCCGATCAGGTGCGGCTGGAGCCGCTGGCCCACACCGATGTGGCCGGGCGCCGCGTGCCCACCTCCTGGCGCCTGCGCTTGGACGACAAAGGCGTAGATGTGACCGTAGAGGCGATCAATCCCAACGCCTTTATGACCACCCTGTTTCCCTATTGGGAGGGGCCGGTGCGCGTGCGCGGCAGCCATTCGGGCCGGGGCTATCTGGAAATGACGGGATACGAGTGACCATGCCCCGCCCGTTTGACCCCAACCACTTGCTTGGCGCGCCCCTGATGGCCAATCTTGCCACCCAATCGCCCCAAGGGCCACGCAACGCGCCTATGTGGTTTTTGTGGGAGGATGAGGCGTTGTGGATGCCCAGCAGCGCGAACGCCTCATCGGCCAAACGCCTTGCCACCGCCCCCGACGCTGCGGTCGAGATTGTGGAGTTCCAGCCTCAGCACGGTACGCTCTTGCATCTGGGCCTGCGCGGCCCCGCCCAGGTCGAGCCGATGGATATTCCGCGCTTTACCCGGCTTTTGGCCAAGTATCTCGGCCCCGACCCCACCACCTGGAACCCCTGGTTCATGGATCAGATTGCGCGGCCTGATGACCCCGAAGGCCGGCTCATCCGACTTGCGCCAACGTCGATTTTCACCAACAACTCATCCTACTTTCTCACCGGCCCCGAGCTTGCTTGGCCAAAGGAGTGACCATGGACCAGACCGCCAAAAACGTGCTTGGCACCGATCTTGTGCCCTGTTCGACAGATCCGCTGACCGGGTTTTTCCGCGATGGCTGTTGCAACACCGGGCCCATGGATCAAGGCGTGCATGTGGTCTGCGCCCAGATGACCACCCGCTTTCTGGAATTTTCTTTTGCCAAGGGCAATGATTTGATCACGCCCAGGCCCGAATTTGCCTTTCCAGGCCTCAAGCCGGGGGACCGGTGGTGCCTGTGCCTGGACCGCTGGATCGAGGCGCACAAGGCCGGTGCCGCCCCAAAGGTGGTGCTCGAAGGCACCCATGCGGTGGCCCTGCTTAAGGTCCCGCTCACCACCTTAAAAGAGCATGCGGCCCTTCAAAGCTGAGGAACCTTTTCGCCCAAAGCCGCTTGCCGGGCCACTTGGTCGATCCGCTTGGCCCGGGTGCTTTGGGATTTCGCCAATTTGATCCACCGCAGCACATTGCGGCGATAGGATGGGGCTGCCGTCCCGAACCAGTTCGCGGCCTCTACGGCCTCCAAGGCGGCTTGCAGATCCTCAGGCACAACCAGCGCCTCCACATCGTCCATGAATGACCACAGACCGCTGGCTTTGCCCTGGGCAACAGACGCGCGCCCCGCTGGCCGCATGCGCCCCTCCTCCTCCAACCGCTGGGCGCGGTCTTTGTAGCTTTTGGCCCAATACTGGGTCCGCCGGGGCGAGATCAATTGCTGGGTGCGCCGCCCATCAAGGACCTTGCGCCGCCCATCGACCCAGCCGTAAGCCACCAGCGCATCGAGCACCGCCTCGCGCCCCACATAGCGCGCGGCGTCCGCGGCCTTATAGGTGACCAGCCAAACGCTTTCGTCCTGCCCGTGATGCGCCTCCAGCCAGGCCCAAAGGGCGGCCTCGCTTGTGACTTCCACCTGCACAACGCTGTCAGACATGGTGCGCGCCTGCCTTCACTTTTGCCCAAATATCCAAATCCGACGCTGCCCCTCAGGCGGTCGCTTTCATCAACTCGCGCCCGATCAGCATGCGGCGTATCTCCGACGTCCCAGCCCCGATTTCCATCAGCTTTGCGTCGCGCATGATGCGGCTCAAGGGGCTGTCGTTGAGGAAACCCGCCCCGCCCATGGCTTGCACGCCCTGCACGGCATGCTCCATCGCTTTCTCCGAGGCGTAAAGCACGCATCCCGCTGCGTCCTGGCGCGTAACCTCACCCCGGTCACAGGCGGCCGCCACCGCATAGACATAGGCCCGACACGCATTCATCGTCGAGTAGATATCCGCGATCTTGCCCTGCATCAGCTGGAACTCTCCGATCTTCTGCCCAAACTGTTTGCGCTCGTGCATATAGGGCATGATGTGATCGAGGATCGCATGCAGGATACCCACCCCAAGCCCGGACAGCACCACACGCTCGTAATCCAGCCCGGACATCAGCACATTCACCCCCCGGCCCTCTTCACCGAGGATGTTTTCGAACGGCACTTCCACATCCTCAAAGGTGATCTCAGCGGTGTTCGAGCCGCGCATGCCCAGTTTGTCAAAATGGGGTCCGACCGAAAACCCGACCATCTCGCGCTCGATCAAAAACGCGGTGATGCCCCGAGGCCCGGCGTGGGGGTCGGTCTTGGCATAGACCACCAGGGTGCCCGCATCGGGCGCGTTTGTGATCCAGTATTTCGAGCCGTTGAGCACGAAGCGATCATTGCGTTTCTCGGCACGCAAACTCATCGACACCACGTCCGAGCCTGCGCCCGCTTCGGACATCGCAAGCGAGCCCACCTTGGCCCCAGAGATCAGGTCAGGCAGAAACCGAGTTTTCTGCGCGGGCGTGCCGTTGAGCGCGATTTGATTCACGCACAGGTTGGAATGGGCGCCATAGCTCAGCCCCACACTGGCCGAGGCGCGGCCGATCTCTTCGACCGCAATCGTATGGGCCAGATACCCCATGCCCGCACCGCCATCGGCCTCGGGCACGGTGATGCCCAATAGGCCCAACCCGCCCATCTCCCCCCAAAGCGCGTTGGGAAAACGGTTTTCTCGGTCGATTTCGGTGGCAATCGGCGCCACACGATCCTGCGCCCAGCGATGGACCAGATCGCGCAGGGCCTCGATCTCCTCGCCGCAAGCAAAATTCATAGAGGCTGTAAACATCAAGGCTCTCCGGCTGGTCAGGCCCCGCCAGGGATAGCCAACCAAAAGGCTAAGATCAAACGCCCCGGTGCCGCACGAGCGCAAGACCCGTAAGCGCAAGCGCAAGGGCCGCAAGGCTTTGGGGCAAAGGCACAGCGGCCACATCGAAGGTGAGTGTATCAATCGCCGCCGAGGCGGTTGCCGTCATGGTCAGACCCACCACGCCGCTGGGCGCGGTCCCGCCCAGATAGGTCGCAAAATCCAGCGTGCCCGAGCGGTCATCGCCAATGCCGAACCCGGCCCCGGACAGTACCATCTCGGACCCATCGGCCAGATCAAGGGTCAGCGTGTAGTCAGAGCGAAACTCCAGCAGATCGACCGCGCGCAAGGTCACGCCCTCGCGGGCCAATGCGGTGAAATCAAACGACAGCACACCACCGCGCGCATTATCATTGGGTGTCGCACAGCTGGTCCCGCAGGGGTTTTGATCGCTGTTCTGAATGATCAACACCTGGCTGTGACGGCCCAAGGGTGCGGTAACCCCCACAGCGCCAACGCCCGCGTTGAACGGCGCAGCTTGCAGATCAGCGTCCGAATTGGCGGTGTTTGCGGTGTCAAAGATCACCGCAAGACCCGCCTCATTGCCCGCAGCCGTGCGCCGCGTGGCCGAAATGCCCACTCCTTGAGAGGAGGTCAGGATCTGACCGTTGGTGACATCTTCAAAGTCCAGCACAATCGTGGTCGCCTGGGCGGCTGGGGCCACACACACCCCAGCCACAAGCGCCAACAGACACAAAACCCGCACCATCTACGCAACTCCTACACAGCACACACACACAAACGCACTCGTTACCACTTGGGCAAAAGCTAGCGCCGCTGCGTGACGGAGGCGGGGCATGCGCGTGCCAAAGCCGTGCTGATTTTGGGACGGTTTTGTGACCTGCGGGGAAACTTTGCCCCCAAGCGTCACACCCCTGCCTTGGCTGGCCCGGCTTAGCTGGCCTGGCTTAGCTGGGGTCGCGCCAGCGGTTGACGATGGGATAGCGTCGGTCCAGCCAGAACGCCTTATGGCTCAGCCGCGCGCCGGGCGCGGACTGGAAGCGTTTATACTCCGAGATGTAAATCAGGTGCTCCACCCGTTTGACCACCTCTCGGTCATAGCCTGCGGCGACACAGTCGGCCACGCTGGCATCACCTTCGATCAACATCTCTAGAATGCCGTCGAGCACCTCATAGGGCGGCAAGCTGTCCTCGTCCTTTTGGTCCTCGCGCAGCTCGGCCGAGGGGGGTTTGTCGATGATCCGCTGGGGGATGACCTCGCCGCGGGGGCCCTTCATCCAATCCCGGTGGTGGGCATTGCGGAAGCGACATGTCTCGAACACTCGCATTTTATAGAGGTCTTTGATCGGGTTATAGCCTCCCGACATATCGCCATAGATCGTGGCATATCCGACCGCCACTTCGGATTTGTTGCCAGTGGTCAGCAACATCTCACCAAACTTGTTGGACAACGCCATCAGCAGCAGGCCGCGCAGGCGCGACTGAATGTTCTCCTCGGCGATGCCGGTGCCCGTGCCATTAAACAGCGGGGCCAGCGTTTCGGTCACTGCGCCGCGCGCCTGGGCGATCGGAACCGTATTCAGTCGGGTCCCAAGGGCGTGCGCACAGGCCGCGGCATCTTCCAACGAGTGCTGGGATGTGTACTCCGACGGCAGCATCACGCAGCGCACGTTGTCCGCCCCCAGCGCGTCCACCGCAATCGCGGCCACCAGCGCGCTGTCGATGCCACCTGACAGGCCCAACAGCACCTTCGAGAAGCCGGTTTTGCCCATATAGTCGCGCAAGGCCCAGACCATGATCTTGTAGTCCTGCTCGATCTTGTCGGGAAAGCGCGCCTTTGTGCCTTCGCCCGCGGTCCAGCCTTGGTTGGTGCGGGTGAAGGTCACATGTTCGATATGCTCATCCAGCAAGGGAAACTGCACCGCCAAATGCCCCCCTTGGTTCAGCACGAACGACCGGCCGTCAAAGACCTGGTCGTCCTGACCACCGGTGAGGTTGAGATAGGCCAGCGGCACCTCGTTCTCCACCACGCGCGAGACCATCTGCCCCATCCGCTCGTCATGTTTGCCCCGGTAATAGGGCGAGCCGTTGGGCACCACCAATATCTCCGCCCCGCTTTCCACCGCTGTTTCGGCCACATCTTCGAACCACGCATCCTCGCAGATCGGCAGGCCGATGCGCACACCGGCGATGTCCACGGGGCCGGCCAGCGGACCATGGGAAAAGAGGCGGCGATATTGGTGGTGCCCAACGGCTCGCCCTATTACCGGGGCAAACATGACGAGCGGATGGGGCAGATGGTC
>JBCBNR010000222.1:0-5313 GCA_039821665.1 Pseudomonadota bacterium | reverse complement strand
ATTGATTGTCCTTGGTTGGCTCACCCTTTTTGGCCCATCCTTTAGTTTGGAGTCACTAAAGGTGGTTGTTGTTGTTGAATTGATTGCCCGTGTTTGGCCCACCCTCTTGGCTCCTCCTCTAGTTTTGAGTCAATAAAGGTTTGTTGTTGTTGGTGTTAAGATCAATTCCATCTCTTTCCCCGGTCCCAGATCGAATTCTGCGCCAGTTGTTCCAGGAGGATGTCCCACGGGGACACTGTTTGGTTGATTGAAACCTATCTCCAAAGTTACCATGAATTCAACCGGATAGCTGGTCTATCAATAGTGGCTGAGGTACATGTGAAAACAATCACAGTTTTTGGCGAAACGCTCGGGCAAATACCGGATATGACCCTTCTCGACAGCCTCTTTGTGATCTTTATCGCCGGGTGCAGCCATGATGGCGCACAATGCGGCCCGCTGCATGCGGAGCGGCTTGAGGTGCCGTCCTTTACGGCCTGCGAGGCAGCCTTGGATGCGCGGCTGGCGGCGATCACCAATGAATGGCCCGTCACCGTAGGCAGCTGTGCCCAGGCCAGCGGGGTGCAACCGGACCTGCCCGCGTGGTATCCCGTCGCCTCGGCGGCGGAGCGTCTAAGCTAGACCACGCGGCGACTTGCAGTGCGGGGCCGAACGCTCTAGACGCGCGGGATCAAAGCCAATCCCAACCGTGGAGCCTGCCCATGCCCGTATCGGCCGCTGATGCACCCAAGAAAGTCGTGCTCGCCTATTCCGGCGGCTTGGATACGTCGATCATCCTTAAGTGGTTGCAAAACGAATACGGGTGCGAGGTGGTGACCTTCACGGCCGATTTGGGCCAGGGGGAGGAATTGGACCCAGCCCGCGAAAAGGCCGAATTGCTGGGGATCGCACCAAACAACATCTTCATCGAAGACGTGCGCGAGGAATTTGTGCGCGATTTTGTGTTTCCGATGTTCCGGGCCAATGCGGTCTACGAAGGTCTTTACCTGTTGGGCACATCGATTGCCCGGCCCTTGATTTCCAAGCGGCTGGTGGAGATTGCGCGCGAAACCGGGGCCGATGCGGTCGCCCATGGCGCCACGGGCAAGGGCAACGACCAGGTTCGCTTTGAGTTGTCAGCCTATGCGCTGAACCCGGACATCAAGGTCATCGCGCCCTGGCGCGAATGGGATCTGAGCAGCCGGACCAAGCTGTTGGAATTTGCCGAAGCGCACCAAATCCCAATCGCCAAGGACAAGCGGGGCGAGGCGCCGTTTTCGGTGGATGCCAACCTGCTACACACATCTTCGGAAGGAAAAGTGTTGGAGGACCCGGCGGTCGCGGCCCCGGATTATGTCTATCAGCGTACCGTGCACCCCGAAGATGCGCCCGATACGCCCGAGTTTATCGAGATCGGGTTCGAGCGCGGGGATGCGGTCAGCCTCAATGGAACGCCGCTTAGCCCCGCGACACTGCTAAGCGAGTTGAACACCTATGGCGGGCGGCACGGCATTGGTCGGCTGGATCTGGTCGAAGGGCGCTTTGTGGGCATGAAATCCCGGGGCATCTACGAAACACCCGGTGGCACCTTGCTGTTGGAGGCCCATCGCGGCATCGAGTCGATCACCCTGGACCGGGGTGCGGCCCATCTGAAGGACGAGTTGATGCCGCGCTATGCGGAGCTGATTTACAACGGTTTTTGGTTCTCGCCCGAGCGCGAAATGCTGCAAGCCGCCATCGACACCAGCCAGACCCATGTGTCAGGCACCGTACGCTTGAAGCTGTACAAGGGTCACGCGGCCACGGTGGGTCGCTGGTCTGACAACAGCCTTTACTCCGAGGCCCATGTGACGTTCGAGGAAGACGCGGGCGCCTATGATCAGGCGGATGCCGCTGGGTTTATCAAGCTCAATGCGCTGCGCCTGCGCTTGTTGGCAGCGCGCGATCAGCGCGCAGGGCGCTAGCTCTCAAACGCCGTTTGCCACATGGAGGTGATCGGCTCGGTCAAATAGGTCCATAGGGTGGTGGGCGGCCCGACCAGCGCGGCGGACACGGGCATCCCCAAGGTCAGGTTGAACCGCGCACCAAGCTGCTGGCGCGCGCGCATCAAATCCTCGGGGTCCAACCGACCGGCGGCTCGGTAGTGAAGGGTTTGCCCGCTGGGATCGCGCACCGGCTCACCTGCCACGGCTTCGATGATCACCTTAATCTCCGGCAAGCCGCGCTGGGGCAGGCTAGAGATGGTCAGCACCCCCTGCTGACCAGCGCGCACTTGGTCGACATAGGAGGCCGGCACGTGCAGGTCGACCAACGGCTCGGCCAACGGTTGAGAGATCACGGCCAAGGTCTCGCCTCCCCGAGCGACCCGGTCGAACGTGTCGACGGGCAGATCGGTGATCGTGCCGGCGATGGGACTGTAGACCACCGCATCGTCGATGGTTTGTTGCAGGCGCGCGATGCTGGCATCCAGCTCCTCCAAGTCGCGCAAATGGGCCGCGCGCAGTTCGGCCAATTGTTGGCGATACTCCCGGCGCATCAACTTCGATTTCAAGTCGGCGGCTTCAATCTCGTATTGGGCGGCCGCGATTTGGCCGTCGAGCTGGGGCAGTTGCGCCTGCAGATCGAGCGCTTGTTGTTGCAAATCCTCCACCTCACGCGCCGCAACGATGCCCTTTGCGGCCAGGGTCGAGCGTTTGGCGAGACGGTCCGACAACAGGTCGTGTTGACGGGCAAGCGACAGACGCTCTTGCTCCAGCAATTGGCGGCGGATGGTGGCAACGCGCGCTTGATCCTGTTGTTCGCGCAACCGGGTCAGCAAGGTTAGGTCACGCAGGCGAAAGGCGTCCGAGACGGGGCCCCCATCCACGCTAGGATCGTTCGGCGCACGGGTGCCTTTGCTCTCCAATCGTGGGGCGATCTGTGCAAGCTCTCGGCGCATAAACTCGGCCCGCTTGGCCTGGCCACGCAGCCGCAGGGCCAGGTCGCGGGTATCAAATTCGAACAAAACATCCCCCGCCTGCACCCTTTGGTGCAAGCTGACATGGACCGCGGCCAATCGCCCGCCCGTGGGGTGTTGCAGGGTGTGGCTCAACGCCTCGGTGCTGACCACGCCAGGGACGCGCAGGGTGGTGGATATCTCGGCCCAGATTGCCCATGCACCCAAGGACAGGGCGCAAAGGGCCAGCACGCCCGCAGCCCAGGACAGGGGGCGCCACACCTCTGCTGGCAATCCGGTCTCTGGGTCACTCATTGCACCACCTGAGGGCTGGGCAGGTTGTGGGTGATCCGCGCGCATAGGGCCGAGGACCCCTCCTTGCTGCTATGTGCGACATTGTCGGCCAGCTGAAAGACCATGGCGAGCGAGGCTTCATCCTCGGGCAGGTCATCGGTCGAGAAACCCTGCAGATCAACTTGGGCTTTGACCTTGTGGATCTTCGCTTCCATTTGGGTTTTGCGGGCCTCCGTCAGGGTGATCGAGCAGGTGTGATCGTCGATAAAACGAAATTCGAAAGCCAACAGACGCTCACGGCTCTCTGGGCCGTTCTTGCGGGCAAAATTGTAAAGTTCCGTTGCAACGACGGTGGCGCGTTGGGTAAACGCCTCGTCCCCATCGCGCACAAATTGGCGCGCGACCCAATCGCTCAAATCCTGCAGCGCACCGCCCGAGAGGGGCACTTTGAGGCGGCGATGACCGTTGGCCATGCGACCCAGGATTTCGGCCCGTGCCCCGTACTCGATGGCGCGCCCCCGTTCGAGCACCAGAACTTGATCGGCCAAGTTCACGATGCCCATTCGGTGGGCGGTCAGAACGATGGTGGTGCCCATGGATTTGAGCCTGCGTATGGCATCGCCCAATTGCCGCTCGCCATTGTGATCCAACAGGGCGTTTGGCTCGTCCAGGAACAGATAGCGCGGCGGCTCGTACACCGCGCGCGCAAAGGCAAGCCGTTGTTTCTGCCCGGCAGACAGCAGGTAAGGGGTGGCACCCAGATCCGTCTCATAGGCCAGGGGCAAGGCCGAGACCATGCCATGGATGCCCGCCAGACGCGCGGCTTCCAGCACCTTTTCGTCGTCCCGTTCCGCCGAGAAGCGGGCGATGTTTTCCGCGATGGTGCCGTCGAGGATTTGGGCCTGTTGCGGCACATAGCCGATCACCGCATCCCGGGTTGCCGCCGACAGGGTGCGCACGTCGCTTTCATCGTAAAACGTATTGCCGATGGGCGCGGGATCTATGCCCGACAAGGCATGCAAAAGCGTAGATTTTCCACTGCCGGATTCGCCCAAAATGGCGAGGCACTCGCCGGCAGCAAGGCGAAAGCCCAGCCGCTCGATCCGTGGGGGCGCGCCACCGCCACGCGGATAGGTCAGGTTCTCGGCCTTCAGCGCACCGCTGAGGTCAGCGATATGGGTGCCCAGCCGAGGCTCGGCGCTCTCGGTCTGGCGCAGTGCTTTGGCCGCGGCGTGGGCCGCGCCCACTTGCCGGGCGCCGCTGATCGCCCCTTCCAGAATGCCAATGGTTTTGCCCAAGACGATAGAGGCACCGATCATCCCCCCTGCGGTCAGATCCCCGGTGGTGACCAGGGCTGCCCCCAAGGACAGGGTGCCAATTTGAATGCTAGTGCGCAGAAACCGTGTCAGCGCACCAAAGAGGTTGCGCAGTCGCGCGGCCTGGCGGTCGTTGACCCCGTGGGACAGCAGCGCGCGCAGATAGCGCGCCGCCAGGTTTTGACCGATGGACATCAGCGTGGCGGCCGGTCCCTCCCGCTCCAACCCGCGCAGACTGGCAAGGGAGCTTTCGCGGGCTTGGCGTGCGGCATCCTCGGGCGTGGATCCAAGGGTATGGGCCAGCAGGTTGAGCACCCCCAGCACCAGGGTGGCACCAAGAGCAAGGATGAGGAAATAGGAGTGGATCAGAAAAAGCGCCCCCAAAAACAGGGGCACAAAGGGCAAATCCAGCAAGCTGAGAGCCCCGCGCCCGGACAGAAAATCGCGCAATGTAGCCACGTCGCGCAACCGGTCGGCCTGCCCCCGTTGCCCGCCGGTCAGCAGGCAAGACGCACAGCTTTCCTCCACCCAATTTGCGGTTTTGCCCAAGGCCTGGTCGCGGAAGAACTCGATCAGGGCATTGGTGATCAGCGCGATCAGCGCAAGCAGGCCCAGCAGGGCCAGGGTGTTGAGATTGCCACTGGGCACCACCCGGTCCAGCACCTGCATCATAAAGAGGGGCGTGACCAGAACCGAAAGATTGGTCCAGGCAGAACACCACACCAGCGGCACCGCCAGGGCTTTGAGGCTGTTCAACACCGATGCGGTGGACGAAGCCATGAATTGTCG
>JBCBNR010000221.1:0-5320 GCA_039821665.1 Pseudomonadota bacterium | reverse complement strand
CTCGTAGCCAGTGGCTACGAGCGCCTTTCGGGGCGAACACGGTTCGGTGGTTTTCACACGGCTTGATTGCAACTGGCGCATCGCCGCGGGGCCAACCAATCCGATCAGCAGACCGACAATGGCCACAACCACCAGCATCTCGACCAACGAGAACCCGCGCGAGGACGGGCGGCGCCTAGAACGCCAGCGTGTTGACCGAGAGGATCGCGTTAAATAGCGCATAAAGGCTCACTCCTATGATCAGGCCCACGGTGACGATCAGGACCGGTTCAAAAATGACCAAGAACCGCTGCATGCGGCGCTGGGCGTTGGCGTCCAAGTCTTCGGCGGCGCGCAGCAGCATCGGGCCAAGATCGCCCGTCTCCTCGCCGATGCGCACCAGTTCGATCACCTCGCCGGGGACCAGGCTTTCCGCCTCCAGGGCGGCAGACAAGGACGCGCCGGCCTCCACCGCTTGGGTGGCGGTCATCAGGCCACTGTTCAGCGCAGGGTCCAGGGGGCTGTCCACCACCACCTTCATGGCGCGGCTAAGCGGCACCCGACGCACCACTAAGGTGCCCAGGATGCGCAGGGCAAGGACGGTGCGGTTTAGCTTTACGATCCCGCCCAAGCCCGGCAAACGTCTGCTTGCGGCACTCAGCACAGGGGCCAGGCGCCCCTTTGCCCGCAGCCAAACCCCCACCAGCACCAACAGGGCCAAGCCCAGCAAAACGAAGGGCCAAAACGCCTCGGCAAAGGCGGAAAGGCCAAACACCGCGCGACCCAAAAACGGGATAGAGGCCTCGCGCTCAGCAATCAGCGGGCGAAACTGCGGAATGATGGCAATCAAGATCAGACCCAAGGATGCCAGCGAAACCGTAAACAGGATCACAGGATACAGCATCCCGGTCAGCAGCCGCTGGCCCAGGGCGACCCGCGCCTCCAATATCTCGGCGGCTGCGTTCAGCGCATCGGGAAGCGCGCCCGCGCTCTCGCCCCCCTGAACCAAAGCCACGGTGGAGGGTTCGCGCCCAGAGGTTGTGTCGCGCAGCAAATCGGAAAAGGCACGCCCCTCGCGCAGACCATTGCGCAGATAGGCGGCCATCGCAGCAATTGGCTTTTGGTCGCCACGGGCCAGGATGCCCAACGCACGCTCCAAAGTGACAGAGCGGCCCACAAGGCGCGCAATCGCTTGGATCATGCGCGCAAACTCGCCCGCGCGCAAAGGTTGGCTGCCATCGGCCTGGGCCATGGCGCGGTCATCGGTTTTGGCGACATTGGCCACCGTGTCGATGGAGATTGGATAAATTCCGTCCCGCCGCAAGGTGGCGATCGCCTCGCGTTCGGAGGTTGCGTTGATAACGCCCGATTTGCGACTGCCCGCCTTGTCACGCGCCTTATAGTGATACGCCTGCGCGCGCGGCGCCGCCTCGTTCAAGGATCAGCCCCAGGCAGCCGGGGCGCCGACCACCCGGATCAACTCGGCCATCGTGGTCTCGCCGCGTGCGACCATACCCAGCCCTTCCAAACCCATGGAGCGGGCCTTGCCCTGGCCCAACGCGGCCTCGGCGCCCATCGCCTCGAACAGGGCTTGGCGGCCGGAAAAGCCTGTGTTGTTACAGCTGTCACACCCTTGGGGCACCTTCAGTGCCCAATCCTCCAAATCCGGCAGATCCGGGTCCAGGCTGCGCAACTTTTGGAACGTGCGGTGCGCCGGTGTGTCCGGCGTCAGGGTGACGGACTTTGCACACAGGGGGCACAGGCGGCGCACCAGGCGCTGGGCCGCGACCATGCGCAAGACGGAGGACAGCAAGTAATCCGCAACCCCCATGTTCTTGAGGCGCGTCACAGCCTCGGTCGCACGGTTGGTGTGCAAAGTCGACAGCACCAAATGGCCCGTCAGGGCCGCGCGGATTGCAAGCTCGGCCGTCTCCGCATCGCGGATCTCGCCCACCATCAGCACATCGGGGTCGTGGCGCAGCACCGTGCGCAGCGCCTCGGCAAAGGTCCAGCCAAGGTCTGGGTTCACTTCCAGTTGGATCAGCCCTGGTGTGCGGATCTCCACCGGGTTTTCGATGGTGACGATTTTGCGCCCAATGTCGTTGAGCTGCCCCATAGCTGCATGCAGCGTCGTCGTTTTGCCCGACCCGGTCGGGCCCGTGACCAGGATTAGCCCATTGGGTTCTTTCAGCGCATTTGCATAGAGCGCCTTCACCCGGTCAGGCATATCCAGATCGTCCATCTTCGACAGGCCCGAGGCGGTGTCGAGCAAGCGCAGCGTCATCGCCTCGCCATGGACGGTTGGGGCGGTGGCCACCCGGATGTCAATCGCGCGCCCGTGGGCTTTGTGGCGGATGCGCCCGTCCTGGGGCAACCGCCGCTCGGCGATGTTCAGGTCTGCCAGGATTTTGAGGCGCGAGACAACGCCCGGATATTGGTCGAGGCTGGGTGCAATGCCTTCGCTCAGCATCCCATCAAAGCGCATTCGCACCCGGGCCGAGCGTTCCATGGGTTCCAAGTGAATATCCGTGGCGCGCCGCTCCACCGCCTGCGAGATCAAGGTCTCGACGTATTTGATGGTGGGGGCATCATTGGCAAGCTCGACCAGCACATCTTGATCCGCCCCCTCGCCCACCGGTCGAGGCATTTCGGTCAGCGACGGCGTCTCATACTCGGCCGAGCGGGCAAAAGCGGATTGGATGTCCCGTTCCGTGGCGATGTTAAGGTTCAGGTTGCCGGGATAGAGCATCCCAAGGGCCGTTTTGACCGCAGCGTTTGTCGGGTCCGCCAGCGCAAACACGGCATGGCTGTCGGTCACCTCCAGGGGGGCGACCGCATGTCGCTGCAAGTACTCCAAGGACAAATCCGGCACATCGGGCAGCAAAAGGGGCATCTGGTCCAGGCTGATCTGGGGCAGTTGAAAGGCGGTCGCCACCGCTTGCGCCCAATCCTTTTGTCCCAGCGCGCCCATCCGCTCCAACACTGTGCGAAGGGCCTGACCTGATTGGCGCGCCACATCCTGCGCGGTCGCAAGATCGGATGCGGATACCCCGGCCTGTTCGGTCAGGACCGTCTCAAGCTCCGCTCGAAAATCCGCATCAGAGGGGAGTTTGTTCATCCCAATGTCGTCCCGGGTCGCGTCATAGGTGTCACCGCTTGTGCATACCGCAACTCAAAGGGAATGCGAAGCGCACAGGCCACAGAATAGGTCGCACTCGCGGCAAAACTTCGACGAACTGTTCGGAAGGCTAGTCATAGCTGAGAGAACCCCATATCCTGCGCGCATGGTGGACCGCAACACCCGATCTAGAAGACTGCCCCAAAATTGGCAGGCCTGTGCCCTGGCCATGATGGGCGTTTTCCTGCTGGCAGGCGTCAGCTTTGCGGCAGAGTTGCGGCACTTTCGGCTGGATCTTGCGCAGCCAGGCACGGTGCAAGTGGACGTGCCGGTGGTCAATCGCGCCCTGGTTCGGCTGAACGGCGAGATCGCACTGGATCTGCGGGATCGCACCAATCCGGGCTATCGCCCAACGGCCACCATCCTGTCGGTTCTGCCCCAGGGCAGCCATATCCTTTCGGTCGAAGGCGGGGCGTTAAATCCCAACCGTCGCACGGCCATTCGCGTGCGCCTGCCAGGTCAGACCGAACAGCTTTCTCTCAGCGAGTTGCCCGCACTCAGTGCCGAGGAGGTGGCCCTGTTGATGTCCGCCCGCGCACCGGTTTTGGCCCCCGGTGCTACCCCATCAAGCGGCGCATCGGGGTCTGATCCGACCCCCTCGCTGGTGCGCAAACCCTTCACCTTGGGGGTCAGTCGAAGCCAATAGGCTGCATTTTGCCCACCCGACCCTTGCCGCCGCGCGCCCTGCACTCCATACCTTGGGGTCAGACAAGATCGCCTTTGACCTGACATTTGTGCATATCGGCCCCGATGCAATTGACCCAAGCCCCTGACCTGCGCAGCCTCCTTCGACAGCTGGGCAACCGGATCGCGGTTGGCATGGCGCGTGAGCGGCAGCCTTGGCTGAAGAACACCGCCGCCGGGCGCCGGGTGATCACGCTTGGCTCGGACCGGGCGGAGCTTCGGTTGGGCAAGGCGGTCCATCCCCTCTCGCCCCCGTATGGCGACCTGGTGCCGCTTCTGACCAAGGCTGGAAAAGCGCCCATAGACATCGTGATCGAAGCGGGCACTGGCCTGCCGATTGAGTTTGATCTGCCCGGCGCCTTAGCCCAGGAAGTCGCCCCGCTTGTGGAAAACGAAATCCGTTTCAATTCCCCCTTCCCGCCCGAGAGGGCGGCGCGGGTGTGGTCCGCCACCGAAGCGGCCGAGGGGTGGGCGGTCAGCGGTCAGTTGATGCTCAAGTCCAAGATCACGCCGATCCTGGACGCGTTGGAGCTTGCCAAGGTGCCCGTGGGCCAGGTGGGCCATGTGGATCGAAATGGGCTTTGGATGGGCGAGGCAAGCTTTGCGGGCGAGACCCAAGCGGCGCGTGGCCCACTGGCCCGGTTTCGGCCCCTATGGGTCTATGTCGCCGGTCTGGCGGCCCTTGTGGCCATCGGCTCGGTTCTGGCGCAATCGGTGCTTTTGGGCCGAGAGCAAACGGCACTTGATGCATCTGTTCTGTCAGCGCGGGCAACGCTCGCCTCCGCGTCGGCCGAGCAGCGGATTTTGCGCACCCTGGTGGCGGACAAATCCGCGTCGGATCTGCGGTTGTCCCTGGCCGGTGCCCTGGCCAACATCCTGCCCGACACCACCTGGTTGGAGCGGATCGAGATCACCCAAGACACGGTGGAGATCACGGGCTATGCCATCTCGGCTGCCGACACCACAACGCTGGTGGCGCAGATCCCCGGTCTGTCGGATGTGCGCTTTTCGGCCCCGGTGACCCGCGACAACACCCAACAGATCGAGCGATTCCGCATCGCCGCAACCCTGGCGGTGGATCCACAATGAGGGGGCTGCACTTCACCCCGTTCCACGCGCCAACGATGGTGCTTAGCGGCGTGTTGGCCTTGGGCGGTGTACTGGCCCTGATCCTGTTGGGCCTGCTGGCCGGGTCTTTGGGCGGACAGAAAGAGGCGATTGCCGACAAACGCGCATTCTTGGAACGCGCACAGGCCGCCGCGCGCATTCGACCCGACGCGGCGCAACTGGAAAACATCTTCTATGTGGCCGAGACGCCCCAGGACGGCTTGGCGCAATTGCAAAACGACATGACCAAGCTGACCGGTGAGGCTGGGATGCAGATCGAGGTCATGCAGGCCGACCAGATCGAGGTGGAAGACGCGCTGGTGCGGTTGACCCTGTCGCTCAACGGGGTGGTGCCCGAGACCGGCCTTGGAA
>JBCBNR010000220.1:0-5361 GCA_039821665.1 Pseudomonadota bacterium | reverse complement strand
GTCTCGGGGGGCAGTGCGCTGAGCTTGCACAAGCTTTCCCACATTTGCTCGGCGGTCCCTTCGAACAGCCGTCCGCAGCCGAGCGCCATCAGACTGTCGGCGGTGAACGCCGCTTTGGCCTGGGCAAAGTGATAGGCCACATGGCCGACCGTATGCCCCGAGACATCGAGCACGGTGCCCTCCAGCGCGCCCAGATGCACCTTGTCCCCTTCCATAACCGAGGCGGTGATCCCTTCGATCCTGTGGGCATCCGCCGCGGCGCCCACCACCTCGCACCCGGTTTCGCGCGTAATTTCGGCCAGGCCATCCACGTGGTCCGCGTGATGGTGTGTGATAAAAAGGGTGTCGCAGGTCCAATCGCGCGCCTTCAATTCAGCAAGGATCGGGGTCGCGTCGGGCGCATCGAACACGCCCACGGCACCGGTTGCCTCGCAGCGCAAAAGAAAGGCGTAATTGTCGGCCCGACAGGGGATGGTGATCAGCTCTGAGGTCATGGCATGCAAGCTCCACTATGTCCCCTCCGCACTAAGCGCACCGTGCAGACCTGCACAAGGGGTAGGGCGCGCAAAACCTACGGATTGCGAGACTCACCTGCCCGCGCTACGCACTGGTTTATGCATTTGGACGTGGTCGATCTTCGCTCGTTTTACTATCGCACCAAGTTGGGCCGCACCGCCCAGCGGGTGTTGCAGGAAAACTTACGTCAGTTTTGGCCCAAAACCGAAGGGCTGACCGTGGCGGGCTTTGGCTTTGCCGCGCCGTTTTTGCGTCCCTTCATGTCGGACGCGGGCAATCTGATTTGCCTGATGCCCGACCAGCAAGGGGTGATGCCCTGGCCCCCAGGCGAAGACAACCGCTCGGTCTTGTGTGAAGAGACGCGCTGGCCCGTGGCCCCGGGCTCCATCGACCGGCTGATCGTCGCCCATGGGCTGGAGACCTGCGAAAAAGCAGGCGCGCTGCTCGAAGAGATTTGGCACGTCCTGGCCCCCGGCGGCGAGGTGGTGTTCATCCTGCCCAACCGCACGGGTGCGTGGTCGAGACGCGACACGACGCCCTTTGGCTATGGCCGCCCCTACAGTTTTTCCCAGGCCGAGGCGCAGTTGCGCGCCCACCGCTTTGTGCCCGAACGCCACGAGGCGGTGCTCTATGGCCCGCCCAGCCACAAACCCTATTGGCTGCGCTCGGCTGGTGTGTGGGAGCGCGTGGGCCGACGCATCGACGCCCAGATGTTTGCAGGTGTTCTGATGATCCAAGCCACCAAACAGGTCTACGCCCTGCCACGCAAAGGCACCAAGGTCAGCGTCAAAGGCCCGTTGGAGGTGCTTGAGGGGCTGACAGCGCCGGGCCCCAAGCCCGTGGTGAACCGGGATTGAGCGACAGCGCCCTGGGCGGGATGTTAGCCCACCGCCACCAAGACGTCGCGGCGGCCAAAACCGCGTCCAAGTTCAACGCGCCCTAGGCCCCAAAGCCACGACAGTCCAACCATGACCTTTCTCAAAGGCCAGGCCGTGCACTGGCGTGAGGCGAGCGTTGAGGGGCGGGGAAGCCACACTCGGACGGTGGCGATTTTCATGCGAGGCCTGGCGTCCACCGGGCGGCTGCTCGTGCCAAGTCTCCGCGACGCTTGCAAGCAACTAAGCGCGGTCGCCGGGCGGGATTCGGGCCGGTGCCTATGCGCATGTGTTGCCTGCGCCGACTGTTGGCGGGCTGTTGCCCCGGATCCTGCCCTGGTGCCGTCTTGGGTGCCGCCCTAAGTGCCGCGCTAAGTGCTGCCCCAAGTGCCATTGTGTCGCACTCTGCGTGCCAATCCCTCGCAGGTGCAGCAAAAGAAGGGGCGTGGCCCTGGCATTAGGCCCTTTACCTGTCTTGCCAGCCCAAAACCCCTCTGCTAGGTACGCGCAAAATTCAGGGGTCAGATCTGACATCCTGATCTGCTTGCACGCGCACTCCCCGGGTGGCGTGTTTCAAAGAACAAGATGATAAGAGGTGTCCGTGTCCAACTCCGCTTCTCTCTCAACCGGTATCGCGGGGCGCTATGCAACCGCCCTGTTCGAACTGGCCTAAGATGCTGACGCCCTCGACACCCTTTCCAAAGATATGGACGCCTTTCAGGCCACCTTGGCGGACAGCGCCGAGTTGCGCGATGTGATCGCCTCGCCGGTCTACACCCGCGAAGAGCAAGGCAACGTGATCACCGCTGTGGCCGGTAAGATGGGGGCCTCCAGCCTGGTTTCGAACACGCTGGCGTTGATGGCCTCCAAGCGGCGGCTATTTGCGCTGCCGCAGTTGATCGAAGGCGTCAAAAGCCTGATTGCTGCGCATCGCGGCGAGGTCACAGCGGAGGTGACATCGGCCAAACCTCTGACCAAAACCCAGGTCGATGCTTTGCAGAAACAATTGAAGACAGCCGCTGGCAAGGACGTGATCCTCAGCCAGTCGGTGGATGAGAGCCTGATCGGGGGTCTTGTCGTCAAGCTTGGCTCGCGCATGGTCGACACGTCGATCCGCGCGAAGCTTTCGAAACTCCAGAACGCAATGAAAGAGGTCGGATAATGGCGATCCAAGCAGCAGAGATTTCTGCGATCCTCAAGGACCAGATCAAGAATTTCGGTCAAGAGGCAGAGGTGGCCGAAGTTGGCCGTGTGCTTTCGGTCGGTGACGGGATTGCCCGCGTGCACGGCCTAGATAACGTCCAAGCGGGCGAGATGGTGGAGTTTCCGGGCAACATCCAAGGCATGGCCTTGAACCTGGAAGTCGACAATGTCGGCGTGGTGATCTTCGGCTCGGACCGGGACATCAAAGAAGGCGACACGGTCAAGCGCACCAACTCTATCGTGGATGTGCCCGTGGGCAAGGGCCTGCTGGGCCGCGTTGTGGACGCCCTGGGCAACCCGATCGACGGCAAGGGCCCCGTGGTCTACGAGAGCCGCTCGGTCGCGGATGTCAAAGCGCCGGGCATCATTCCCCGTAAATCCGTGCATGAGCCCATGGCGACCGGCCTGAAGGCCATCGACAGCTTGATCCCCATCGGCCGTGGCCAGCGAGAGCTGATCATCGGCGATCGCCAAACCGGCAAATCCGCTGTGGCGCTGGATGCGGTGCTGAACCAGAAATCGGTGAACGACACCGATGATGAGAGCAAGAAGCTCTACTGCGTCTACGTGGCCGTCGGCCAAAAACGCTCAACCGTCGCGCAGCTTGTGAAAAAGCTCGAAGAGACCGGAGCGATGGAATATTCCATCGTGGTCGCGGCAACCGCGTCCGAGCCTGCCCCGATGCAGTTCTTGGCGCCCTATGCAGCGACGGCCATGGCGGAGTATTTCCGCGACAACGGCATGCATGGCCTGATCATCTATGATGATTTGTCCAAGCAGGCGGTGGCCTACCGTCAGATGTCGTTGCTGCTGCGTCGCCCGCCCGGGCGCGAGGCCTATCCGGGCGATGTTTTCTACCTCCACTCCCGTTTGTTGGAGCGTTCGGCCAAGCTGAACGAGGATCACGGCGCAGGGTCTTTGACCGCGCTGCCGATCATTGAAACCCAGGGCGGTGACGTCTCGGCCTATATTCCCACCAACGTGATCTCGATCACCGACGGTCAGATCTTTTTGGAGAGCGAGCTGTTCTATCAGGGCATTCGTCCTGCGGTGAACACCGGCCTGTCGGTCAGCCGCGTGGGCTCTGCGGCCCAGACCAAGGCGATGAAATCGGTCGCCGGTTCGATCAAGCTGGAATTGGCCCAGTACCGTGAAATGGCGGCCTTTGCCCAGTTCGGCTCGGATCTGGACGCGGCCACGCAGCGGTTGCTGAACCGCGGTGCGCGCCTGACCGAGCTGCTCAAGCAGCCCCAATACGCGCCACTGACCAATGCCGAGCAGGTCTGCGTGATCTATGCGGGCACCAAAGGCTATCTGGACGCGCTGCCCGTGGGCGATGTGGGCCGGTTCGAGCAAGGCTTGCTCAGCCACCTGCGCACCAAGCGGTCGGAACTTCTGGACGACATCACCAACAACGACCGCAAAGTGTCCGGTGATTTGGAAGAGGCCATCAAAGGCGCAATCGAAGAGTTCGCAGGCTCGTTCGCCTGATCGTTTGACCAGGCGAGAGGAGGGACTGGCACATGCCAAGCCTTAAGGACCTGAAAATACGGATCGCGAGTGTCAAAAGCACCCGCAAGATCACCAAAGCCATGCAAATGGTGGCGGCCGCGAAACTGCGCCGGGCCGAGGAGAACGCGCAAGCCGCGCGTCCCTATGCCGAGCGTATGAACGCGGTGCTGGGCAACCTTGCCAAAGGGGCGGCGGGCAGCGAAAGCGCGCCTCTCCTGCTCAAAGGCACAGGCTCGGACCAGTCCCATTTGCTGATCGTCGCCACGGCTGAGCGGGGTTTGTGCGGGGGCTTTAACTCGTCCATCGCGAAGCTTGCCCGGACCCATGCCGAAAAACTGCTGGCCGAGGGTAAGACGGTGAAGATCATCACCATCGGCAAAAAGGGGCGCGAACAGCTTAAGCGTGGGCTGGAGCAGCATTTCGTGGACCATGTGGACCTGAGCGATGTCAAAACCGTGGGCTATGCCAACGCATCTGCCGTTGCGACGGATGTGCTGAGCCGCTTTGCCGCGGGCGAGTTCGACGTGGCCACCATGTTCTACAACCGCTTTGAGAGCGTGATCAGCCAGGTGCCCACGGCCCACCAATTGGTGCCCGCCACGTTCGAGGACAGCGAGGGTGAGGGCACGCTTTACGACTATGAGCCAAGTGAGGACGAGATCCTGGCCGACCTGCTGCCATCTTCTGTGGCAACACAGGTCTTCACGGCGCTGCTTGAGAACGCCGCCTCCGAGCAGGGCGCGCGGATGTCCGCCATGGACAACGCGACCCGCAACGCAGGCGAGATGATCGACAAGCTGACGATCGAATACAACCGCACCCGCCAGGCGGTGATCACCAGCGAGTTGATTGAGATTATTTCGGGCGCGGAAGCGCTCTAGAGGAGACGGGAAATGGCAAACGCTAAGGGCAAGATTACCCAGGTTATCGGCGCGGTCGTCGATGTGCAGTTCGAGGATCACCTGCCGGAGATCTTGAACGCGCTTGAGACCACCAACAACGGCACACCTCTGATTTTGGAGGTGGCACAGCATTTGGGCGAGAGCACCGTGCGCGCCATCGCCATGGACTCCACCGAAGGGTTGGTGCGCGGGGCGGACGTGACCGACATGAACGGTCCCATCACCGTGCCGGTGGGCGATGCCACCCTGGGCCGCATCATGAACGTGGTGGGGGATCCTGTGGACGAGAAGGGACCGGTCGAGGCGTCCGAGCGTCGTCCGATCCACGCACCAACCCTTCGGTGGAGTCCATG
>JBCBNR010000219.1:0-5383 GCA_039821665.1 Pseudomonadota bacterium | reverse complement strand
ACACCATTTGCACCCCGATGATGACCATGGCACTGGCCAACACCAACGTGCCCAGATCAAAGCGAACGGCCCCCAGCACCACAAAAGACACGCCCACCAGCGCGCCGCCCATCAGACAGGCGGTATCGACTGAAATGCGGGCGCGAAACCGCTCGAACCGGGCGGAGGTGGGCAACAGCGCGATGCGCACCGCAAACAGGCGTGCGAGCAGGAAGAACCACACCATTTGCACCCCGATGATGACCATGGCACTGGCCAACACCAACGTGCCCAGATCAAAGCGAACGGCCCCCAGCTCCACCGGACCAAAGAGCAGGCGCACAAAGGCCAGCGCGCCGATCCCACCGATGGCAAGGCCGGGATAGAAGAACATCCAATAGGGCGCGAGGGTCAGCAGCAGCTTTAGATGCAACCAGCCGTCCCGCCAGGATCGCAGATGGGGCGGGCGCGAGCGGCCATCGGGCTTCAGCGTGGTTGGCACCTCCTCGATCCGCAACCCAAACAGGGACGCCTTGATCACCATTTCAGAGGCGAAATCCATCCCCGGCGAGGTGAGGCGCAAGCGCGTGATCGCATCCTTGGAAAACCCGCGCAGCCCACAGTGAAAATCGCGAATGGGCGTGCGGTAGAAGATCCGACCCAAAGCGGACAGAACCGGATTGCCCAAATAGCGGTGCAAGGGCGGCATCGCTTGGGCCGCGATCCCACCGGCAAAGCGATTGCCCATCACCAGATCGGCGCCGTCCCTCAGCGCGTCAACAAAAGGATCGAGATTGGCGAAATCATAGCTGTCATCGCTGTCACCCATGATCACATATCGGCCTTTGGCCTGGGCGATCCCTTCCATCAACGCACCGCCATAGCCGCGAATGGGCGCCTGGACCACCCGCGCGCCCAACCGCTCGGCCAGGGCTTGCGAGCCGTCGGTGGAGCCGTTGTCAGAGATCAGCACCTCCCCCACCACGCCCGAGCGGGCCAGATAGCCCTGGGCCTTGGTGATACAGGCCTCCAACGTCTCGGCCTCGTTCAGGCAGGGCATAAGGATGGTCAGCTCGACCATGGGCATCAGGTCCTTGTGTCAGGGTCTGCGGGCGGGCCTAGTCAAACGGTTCGGTAAGATTATGGCAAGTCCACAGGCGGTGTCCTGCGCGCGTATTGGGACCCTCGCGCATGGTAAAAGACCGGTCGTCGGTGGCCCGTCATCGGTTTGCCACGATGGGCTGCTTGGCCTAAGCCAAGGCTGATCTGCCTGACGTCCCTTTGCCACATCTCGGAGCCGCGCGCCCTGTCTGCCCCTTCGCCCCCCTCTTCTCGGTTGCGACACGTAGCGTTTCACCTGGTATTTTGGGCCGGATGTGCGCTGATCCTATCGCGCGCCCTTGGCACCGGGGTCAGCGCGGATGCGCTCTTTGGGTCCGCTGACAATGACGATGTGATGCGCTTGCTGTCGGTGCGCGCCTGGCTGAACGGGCAGTCCTGGTTTGACATGACCCAATACCGACTGCTGGCCCCCGAGGGACTGTCCTTGCATTGGAGCAGGTATGGCGATCTCGGCCCAGCGCTGACCTTGCGCGCGTTGGAGGCGGTACTTCCGCCTCATGCGGCCGAGCGGTGGATGGCATTGGCCTGGCCAACGGCACTTGCGCTGATGCTGCACGCGCTGGTGGGTTTTGGCACCCGCGCCCATATGGGTGCGGTGGCGGGTGCGGTGGCCATGGCTGTGCTGGCCGCTTGGGCCATGGTCAGCAGTGGTTACTTCGCACCGGGGCGGCTTGATCACCACAACTTGCAAATTCTGTTGATGGGCGTTGCGGCCTTCGCGGTCTTGTCGCGCAAGCGCCCGGTCTTGGGCGGCGGTGTCTGCGCAGGCGCCCTGGCCCTGTCGCTCGCCATAGGATTGGAGGGGGTGCTGTTCGGCGCAGCCATAGGGTCGCTGATTGTGATCCAGTCCGCCTTGGATCTGCCTAGCTCGCGGGCGCGGATGACCGGCTTTTGTGCAAGCCTCGCACCCTTGGCTGTCTGCGCCCATCTGGGCCAGACGCCGCCGGAGCGGTGGGGCGTGCCGGTCTGCGATGCGTTGGGCCCCGGCATCCTGGGCGTGTTGGCCGTGGGCAGCGTTGCGGGCCTCAGCCTGTATGCCTTGCCCCTGCGCGCACGCAAGGCAGTGCCGGTCTTGGCGCTGGCCGCGGGCCTGCTGGCCCTGGGCTTGGCCTTGCTGTGGGCCCAAGTGTCGCCATGCCTTGCCGGGCCCTACGCCAGCTTGCCGGGGCCCCTGCAAATCCTGATCGCGCAAGACCTGGCGGAGGCGCTGCCAGCCTATCGGTTTGCACAGCGGTTTCCGGGCGTCGCGGTGGATCTCCTCTGGCCCGCGGGGGCGGCTGTTATAATCGGGGCCCTTGGCGTTGCGGTCAGCCCAACTGGGGCTTTGCGCCGTAGCGGCCTTACGCTGTTGATCCTGTGTTTGGTGGGCACGCTTGCGGCCCTGATGCAGGTGCGCCAAGTGATCCTTTTGGCGGCCATCGCGCCGGCGCTTACCGGCTTTGGCTTGCAAGCTCTGATCACCGCGCGCCGCCGCGAGCGCAGCCCCCTCGCGGCCCTCGGGGTGCTGGGGGCGCTGGCCCTTTTGATGTTGCCCTTGGTGGCCAAGGATGTCCTGCAGGCGCGCCCCAACGCAGGCGGGCAAATAGCAGCGCAAGATCAAGGCTGCGCCTTGCCCAGCACGCTGAGCGGGCTGAACGCGGTGCCGCCCACGGCGATCCTCACACCGCTCAACCTCGGCCCTAAACTGCTGCTTGCGACCCATCACACCGGCCTTGCCGCCCCCTATCACCGCAGCGCCCGAGCGCTTGGAAACGGGGTCCTGCCGTTTCGCGGAACGCCCCAAGACATGGGCGCTGTTTTGAGCCGCGAACGCGCGGATCTGGTGCTGGTCTGCGCAGGCAGCCAATACGGCCCGGCCACCAGCGTCGGCAGCCTGCTCGCCGCAGGCAGCCCGCCGCCGAGCTTTGCACCTGTCCCGCTGGGCGACGGCCCGTTGCGCCTTTACCGGTGGCGCGCGCCATGAGCACACGCGCCAAACTTCTTCGGTTTGTAGGCGTAGGGGCTGGGTTCTCGCTGGGCTATGCCGCGCTCACCTCGGCCTTGGTGGCACAGGGCGCACCTGCGTTTTGGACCAGCGTGCTGGTCTATGCTGCCTGTATACCCCTGGCCTTTTGGGCGCAAAAAGCCTTTGCGTTCCGCAGCACGGGCCTGCGCCGGGGGGCGATGGGAATTTATGCGGCAACGCAAGTCGCGTCCCTCGCAGCCGTGTCGGCTGTGACCACGAGCTTTGTGACCCAGACCTGGTGGTTGGACACGGTTTTGTTCGCAGCAACCGCCGGGGCCGCAGCCCTGGTCAGCTTTGCCATCGGGCTGTTCGTGACCTTCAAACCAAAGGGCTGAGGCGGGTTATGAAATGCAGTTTGCGCCCAAAGACCCACGACAAGGGCGCGGGATAGAGCGGCAAATCCGTCTCGAACGCGGCCACTTCCAGATGGGCCTTTTCAAACCAATCCAACCAGGTTTCGCGCGCGGCATAATTGTAGGGCAAAACAACGCCGTGGGGCGCGTTGCCCACCCAATCCATGGCCCGCAGCGTGACATGGTCGAGAAGGCCCTGACACAGATGATCCTTGATCACCACAGCTTGGCGCGCCACCCGGGCAGCCTCGGCCAGCAGAACAAACGGATCATGGGTGTGGTGCAAAACATCCACAAAGCTGACCACGTCCACGCTTTTGTCCTCCAGCGGCAGGGTTGCGCCGTCGAACACCTCCACCGGGATTTGGGTCTCAGGGCGCACCATGACATCCAGGCCCCGCACCTGGGTGCATCCTGCGCGCAGGCCAACGGCTTGCGCGATTTGGCCATCGCCCGTGCCCACATCCAGAAGCGAGACGCCTTGGGGCACATGGGCGCCCACTGCTTCGATCAAGACAGCGACCCGGCGCGCAAAGATCATCTTGCTGTGGGCCTTGCCCACCAGGCCCGTCACCCCGCCCGGGGCGGGGGGTGTGCTGTCAACTTGAACGCTTTTGGTCATGGGCAGAGCAAAGCCAGCCCTTTGTGGTCAAAGGATGATCGGCCCATGGCCCACTGGGGGCGACGGGTCATCCCAGATAGTCCAGGATCGGGCAGTCCGGGCGATGGTCGCCCTGGCAAGCCTTGACCAGATGGGCAAGCTCATCGGCCAGGCGCTGCAACTCGGCCTGTTTTGCCCGGATCTCGTCCAGATGAGCCGAGGCGATGCGCTTGACCTCAGCACTGGTGCGTGCCTCGTCTTGGTAGAGATCCAACAGCTCTCGGCAGGTCTCGATCCCAAATCCGAAGGCCCTGGCCCGGCGCACAAAGGTCAGCTTGCGCACGGCGGCCGCATCATAGGTCCGATAGCCTGCGTCCGAGCGGGTGGTCGGGGACACAAGCCCAATATCGGCATAGTAGCGGACCGTTTTGGTGGGCAGGCCTGCGGCCTTCGCCGCGGCGGAGATGTTCATGGGGCGCACTCCTTTCCCGAACGGGTTTAGCGGGCCAAAAGCGCCTTCAAAAGGGTATCAATCTGCGCTGTGTCCGCCTCTGACTGGCCCGCCCCTGTCATATGGCCCCATTTGGTCTCAAGCGTCTGGTATCGCGCTTGGGGGATCAGGGCAGCGTCCGCTGCGCAATCACGCGGGGTAAAGTACAAATCCGTGTCCGCGGTCGCCACGGATGTGACGGCTGAGATGCGCGCGAGAGCAGCCCCCAGGTCGCCGCCATCGGCCACGTCATGGGCCAGCCAGGTTTTGACCATAGCGGTCAGATCGCCCGCATGACGTGCCTCGAACAAAGCATCCCAATACCCGCTGAGCCACGCCTCCAGCGTGTCGAACCCCATCCCTTGGTAAAGCGCGTCGGTCACATAGGCCTGGGAATAGGCCCAGCCCGCATAAATGCGCCCCACCGCCCGCAGACCGGCGCGCGGCGAGCAATCGGTACCATAGCGCGGGTCCGCAGCAAGTGCGGCAAGCAGGCTTTCCAGAAACACCCGATTGTGCCCTGTGGTGCGCGCAGTGCCGCAGATCATCGCCAGGCGTTTGACCCGGGCAGGCTGCGTGACTGCCCAGCGGCAGGCCTGCTGCGCGCCCATCGACCAGCCCACGGCCAGCGCGATCGGGGCGCCCTCAAAATGCTGCGCCAACAGGGCGTCTTGCAGGGCGATATTGTCCGCATGGGTCACGGTTGGGAAGCTAAGCCCCCCCTGCCCATCCGCCTGGTGCGACGGAGAAGTGGAGACACCGTTGCCCAGCATGTTCGGCACCACGATGCAAAACCGATCCGGGTCGAGCGCCTGTCCTGGCCCGATCAGAAA
>JBCBNR010000218.1:0-5399 GCA_039821665.1 Pseudomonadota bacterium | reverse complement strand
CATCCTGCTTGCCCGCCAGGTCGGTGTGCCGGCGCTGGTGGTGTTCCTCAACAAGGTCGACCAGGTCGATGATGAGGAGCTGTTGGAGCTGGTGGAGATGGAAGTGCGCGAGCTGCTCGACAGCTACGAGTATCCTGGCGACGACATTCCGATCATCGCAGGCTCGGCGCTCGCAGCCCTGGAAGGCCGCGACGACAACATCGGCTCGGAGAAGATCGCCGAGTTGATGGCGGCGGTGGATGAGTACATCCCCACGCCCGCGCGTCCCGTGGACCAGCCGTTCCTGATGCCGATCGAGGATGTGTTCTCGATCTCCGGTCGCGGCACGGTTGTGACCGGCCGGATCGAGCGCGGCGTTCTGAACGTGGGCGAAGAGATCGAGATCGTGGGCATCCGTGACACCCAAAAGACGACCTGCACGGGCGTCGAGATGTTCCGCAAGCTGCTGGACAGCGGCGAGGCGGGCGACAATGTGGGTGCGCTGTTGCGCGGCATCGACCGTGAAGGGGTGGAACGGGGCCAAGTGCTGTGCAAGCCCGGCTCGGTGACGCCGCACACGAAGTTCGAGGCCGAGGCCTACATCCTGACCAAGGAAGAGGGCGGGCGGCACACGCCGTTCTTTGCGAACTACCGTCCGCAATTCTACTTCCGCACGACGGATGTGACCGGCACGGTGGAACTGCCCTCGGGCACGGAAATGGTGATGCCGGGCGACAACCTGAAGTTCAACGTGGAACTGATCGCGCCCATCGCCATGGAAGAGAAACTGCGCTTCGCCATCCGCGAAGGCGGCCGAACCGTCGGCGCAGGCGTCGTCTCCAAAATCATCGAGTGATGGTTGCTGTCCCCGGGCTCAGAGCCGGGGACAGAACGCTGAAAACCCCAGGGCCGTGGTCGTGCGGCCCCGGGGGCATCCTGTTCAGGTTGCGACGATTGATGTATCGCCCGAACATGCGGCCCCTGCTATGCTGCACCCCATGAAGATCGGTCTTGAGTCTGTTCAGTCGCTTTGCGTGTGTGTGGTGCTTGCCTGCTGCTTGCTGGTCGCACCCGGCGCTCAGGCCAAACCGTTAATTACAAGCTCCGAGACATCGCTGGCGCGGGCGTGCCTGCAGCAAACCCAACCGCCCGCGCGCCTGGTGGATCTGTGTCAGGCGGCCCTGGATGTGGCCGCGCTCCACCAACAGGACCGGTTGGAACTGATGGTGGCCTTGGGCGAGGCGCAGCTTTGGGCCGACGACGCGGCGGCAGCAGAGGCCACCTTGCTATCCGTTCTAGACCAACAGCCCACGCACCGGGACGCCTTGGATGCGCTTGCCTGGCAGTATTGGGAGGAGGACCAATATGACGAGGCACGCAGCCTCTTTCAAACCATGGTGGATGCCCATGGGGACGAAAACGGGTTCGGGGGCCTGGCCAGCATCGCGCGCCTTGCGGATGATAACTACGAAGAGGCGCGCCGCCTGATCGACATCGCCCTTGCCATCGACCCTGGCGATGACTGGTTTCACCGGGAAAGCGGTTGGATCCATTTTGAGCAGGAGCACCATAAACCTGCGGTGCGCGCGTTCGAGTGGGCGATCAAGCTGGATGCGGAGCAGGTCAACTCGTTCTACGGCCTTGGCCGAGCTTATTATGGGCTTGCGCGGTACGAGCCTGCGCTGAATGCGTTCAGCCAAGCCATCGAATTGGCGCCCAATACGGGGTATCTGCACAGCTGGCGCGCGTCCAGTTTGTACCGGATGAAGCGGTTTCGCGCAGCCATCAAAGAGGCGCGCGTGGCGATCCGCGACGACCCGACCGATCCTTTTGCCTATGTCACCAAGGCCGCATCCCACCGCGCCTTGGAAGAAATCCAAGAGGCGATCGATACGTACCGCGCGGCGGTGGAGGCAGGGGCAGGGGACAATTACCTGCACTACTGGTTTGCCCATTCCTTGTTTAGCGAGGGACGCCCACGCGAGGCGTTGGAACAGATCGACCTGGCGCTTGATTTTGATGGAACCGCGGCCGTGGATCACGAATTGCGCGCGGACATCGCGCTGGAGTTGGAGGCCCTTCCCACCGCCTTGGAGGCAGCGCGCGCAGCCCAGTCGTTGGCGCCGGAGGCATCCTATCCTGTCTACCAGGCGGCTCTTGCCCTTTTGCGCTCGGGCGAAACGGATGCGGCGCTGGCAGAGTTTGATCGTGCGGTCACTCTGGGCCCTGACGAGGAGATGACCCGCACCTTCGCCCGGTGGCTCGTGCGCTTGGGCAAACCGATGGCCGCTCTGACCCTGCGACAGCGCAACCGGTAAAGCGGGCTTTGCCCTGGGTTCAACCTGGCTTATCTGAAGAGCACGACAATGAAGGAGCTTGCCCTATGCTGTGCGTTGTGTCCCCGGCCAAATCCTTGGACTTCGAAGGCGCGCCTGCGCAAGCCCCCCAAACCCGCCCGGTCTTTGCCGACGAGGCTGCGCGGCTTGCGCGCACAGCGTCGCGCCTGTCCAAGGCCAAGCTTAAGGCGATGATGGATCTCAGCGACGCGCTGACTGATCTGAACTACCAACGCTTCAAGGCGTTCGAGGCCGAGCCTGCGCCGACCCTCACCAAACCGGCGGCGCATGCGTTTGCGGGGGATACCTATATCGGGCTCGATTTTCCCAGCCTGCCGCCCCGCGCGCAAACCTATGCGCAGGACCATCTTGCGATCCTCTCGGGGCTGTATGGTGTGTTGCGTCCCTATGATGGGATCCAGCCCTACCGGCTGGAAATGGGGCGCAGACTTAAAACGCGCCGGGGCGAGACACTCTATGACTTCTGGGGCAAAACCATCGCTGCGGAGTTGCGCGCCCGCGCCGAGGAGACCGGGGCCACCTGCCTTGTGAACTGCGCGAGCCAAGAGTATTTTCGCGCGGTCGACACCAAGGCGCTGGGCTTGCCGGTCATCACCCCGGTTTTTGAGGATGAAAAGGACGGGGTGGCCAAGGTCATCGGCTTTTTTGCCAAACGCGCGCGGGGTGCCATGGCGCGCTTTATGGTCGAGACGCGGGCACGCAGCGCACAAGATCTGCATGGCTTTGCCTGGGAGGGTTATGCCTTCCAGCCCGATCTGTCCGCCCCAAATGCCCCTGTTTTCCGCCGCAGCGCGCAAATGGCGGCCTGAGGCTTGCATCGCTGGGCAATAGCGCTTATCGGGTCTTGCGGCATAGGGGTGTAGCTCAGTTGGTAGAGCATCGGTCTCCAAAACCGAGGGTCGTGGGTTCGAGTCCCTCCGCCCCTGCCAGCACCGAACTTGACCCAAAGGGTCGCAACCCCCATGTCCTGCGGGACGTCGGAGACAGATAACAAATGGCCAATCCCTTTCAGTTTGTGCAGCAAGTGCGCTCGGAAGTGTCCAAGGTCGTGTGGCCCACACGCCGCGAGACGGTGTTGACCACGGTTATGGTGTTTGTGATGTCTGCGATCGCGGCGATCTTCTTTTTCACGGTCGACTTGGGCATTCGCGCGATTTTGGAGCTTATCCTCGGCGCAGGCTAAAGGCCCCCTTGATCTTAAGATTTTGGGATTGTAACGGTGCGGCTCTTCCGCATTGACAATGGCGCGCAGCGATTCGCATGTGCGCCCCTTGTGGTTGGGTGACGCAGCTTTGGTTTCGGGCAGGGTGCGCATCAAAACGTGACGATATGGCGGCAATCCCGCCCAACGAGGCAGAGCAAAACGAAATGGCAATGCGCTGGTACTCCGTAAGTGTGCTGTCCAACTTCGAAAAGAAGGTGGCTGAAAGCATTCGCGAGGCGGTGGAGCAGAATGGGCTGGAGGATGTGATCGAGCAGGTGCTCGTGCCCACCGAGGAAGTGATCGAGGTGCGCCGCGGCAAGAAGGTGCAGACCGAACGACGTTTCATGCCCGGCTATGTGCTGGTGCGCATGGAGATGTCGGATGCAGGCTATCACCTGATCAAGGACACCAACCGGGTGACCGGCTTTTTGGGGCCCCAGGGAAAACCCGTGCCCATGCGCGACGCGGAAGTGGCCCGGATCCTCAACCAGGTCGAAGAGGGGATCGAGCGTCCACGCTCGCTGATCTCGTTCGATGTGGGGGAGAATGTGAATGTGACCGACGGCCCCTTCGAGGGGTTTGCCGGCATGGTCGAAGAGGTGGACGAGGAAAACGCCCGCCTGAAGGTGACCGTTTCGATTTTTGGCCGGGCGACCCCGGTCGAACTGGAATACACCCAGGTCGCAAAGCAGACCTGAGGTGTGAAATCCGTGGAAGGGGCGGGCGACGCGTTGTCCAAACCGCACCACGGTCGATGCAAAGTTCCCGACAGCGCGCTGCGGGGGCAGAGAGTTAGAGGAGGCCTAACATGGCCAAGAAAGTTGCTGGCACCATGAAGCTGCAGGTGCCCGCAGGCAAAGCGAACCCGAGCCCCCCCGTGGGCCCGGCGCTTGGTCAGCGTGGCATCAATATCATGGAATTCTGCAAGGCGTTCAACGCCAAGACCCAAGATTTGGA
Source organism: Pseudomonadota bacterium (assembly GCA_039821665.1). Lineage (GTDB taxonomy): Bacteria > Pseudomonadota > Alphaproteobacteria > Rhodobacterales > Rhodobacteraceae > CANLSM01. The sequence goes on along the minus strand of JBCBNR010000218.1, from coordinate 902 downwards.
GCCGGGCGCCCCGTGTCCGACCGTGATCACCTATTACGTGGACAAGTCGTTCACGATGGACATCAAGACGCCGCCGGCCTCGTACTTCCTCAAGAAGGCCGCGAAGTTGAAATCGGGCGCGAACAACCCCAGCCGCGAGGTGGCGGGTCACGTGACCGCCAAGCAGGTGCGTGAGATTGCGGAGGCCAAGATGAAGGACCTCAACGCAAACGATATCGACGGTGCGATGCAGATCATCCTGGGCTCGGCCCGGTCGATGGGCATCGAGGTGAAGGGGTAAGCATTATGGCAAAGCTTGGAAAACGGGCCAAAGCGGCCAAAGCGGCCTTTGCGGAAAAGGCAAACGTCACCATCGAAGAGGCGGTCAGCCTGGTCAAAGCCAATGCCTCGGCCAAGTTTGACGAGACAGTTGAGATCGCCCTTAACCTCGGCGTTGATCCGCGCCACGCGGACCAGATGGTGCGCGGCGTCGTCAGCCTGCCCAACGGCACCGGCAAATCGGTGCGCGTGGCGGTGTTTGCCCGCGGCCCCAAGGCCGAAGAGGCGCAAGCCGCAGGTGCCGACATCGTGGGTGCCGAGGATCTGATGGAAACCGTGCAAGGTGGCACCATCGAGTTTGACCGCTGCATTGCCACGCCCGACATGATGCCCATCGTGGGGCGCTTGGGTAAGATCCTGGGCCCGCGCAACCTGATGCCGAACCCCAAGGTCGGCACGGTGACAATGGACGTCAAAGCCGCGATCGAAGCGGCCAAAGGCGGCGAAGTGCAGTTCAAGGCCGAGAAGGCTGGCGTCGTGCATGCGGGTGTTGGCAAAGCCTCGTTCGACGAAGGCAAGCTGGTAGAGAATGTCAAAGCCTTCGTCTCGGCGGTCACCAAGGCCAAGCCATCCGGCGCCAAAGG
>JBCBNR010000217.1:0-5419 GCA_039821665.1 Pseudomonadota bacterium | reverse complement strand
CCGAGATTTATCCGCCCGCCCGCGTGCCCCGCTCGGCCATTCGTGGGGCAAAGCGGTTGATGGAGGCGGCAGGATATACCCTGATCGAGGGCAAGTGGCATGACCCGCAAGGCCAAAAACTGACAATCGAAATGGTCGATGACAGCCCTGCCTTCGCCCGGATCAACAACCCTTACATCGAGAACCTGATCGCGGCTGGCTTCGATGCGGTCTACACCCAGATCGACAGCGCCCAGATGCAGCAACGCCAGGAAGATTTCGACTATGACATCACAGTGGGGCGTTTGGTCATGTCCCTGTCGCCAAGCCTTAGCTTGCGCACGATCTTCGGCTCGGACGGGGCCAACAACAAGGGCACGCCGAACTATTCGGGCGTGGCCGATCCGGGCGTTGACGCGCTGATCGAGCGGGTGATCGCCTCCGACACGCGCGAGGATATGCAAGCGGCCGTCCGTGCGCTCGACCGTACCTTGCGCGCCATGCATATTTGGGTGCCCCAGTGGTACAAAGGCAGCCACAACATCGCCTATTGGGATGTGTTCGGACGGCCGGACATCAAGCCGCCTTACGATCGCGGAGTGATGGGCACGTGGTGGATCGACCAGGACAAGATGGACCGGCTGAAGGCCGAGGGCGCGCTCTAAACCCATGGGCGCCTATATCCTCCGCCGGTTGGCGTTGGTCATACCAACGCTGCTGGGCATCCTGCTTCTGAACTTTGCGCTGATCCAGTTTCTGCCGGGCGGGCCGGTGGAGCAGATCATAAGCCAATTGGAACAGGAAAGCAGCGCGCTCGACCGGATCTCGGGCGGCGGCTCGGAAGTGGCATCCGGCGGAGGCGAGGGCTATCAAGGCGCCGTCGGCCTGCCTGAGGATTTCATCGAAGACCTGGAACGCCAATTCGGCCTGGATAGGCCCGTGTGGGAGCGCTTCGGGCTGATGGTGTGGAACTACGCCACCTTCAATTTCGGAGAGAGCTATTTCCGCTCTATCTCCGTCATTGATCTGGTGGTCGAGAAGATGCCCGTGTCGATCACTTTGGGCCTGTGGTCCACGTTGATCGCTTACCTTATCTCCATCCCCTTAGGCATCCGCAAAGCCGTGCGCGATGGCACCGCGTTCGACACCTGGACCTCAGGGCTGATCATCGTGGCCTATGCGATCCCTGGTTTTTTGTTCGGGGTGCTGCTGATCGTCCTGTTTGCAGGCGGCTCTTACTTTCAGATTTTCCCGCTCAGGGGTCTCAGTTCGTCCAATTGGGACGACCTGACGCTGTGGGGCAAAATCACCGATTATCTGTGGCACATCGTTCTGCCGGTGAGCGCGATCACCATTTCCAGCTTTGCGACCCTGACGCTGTTGACCAAAAATTCGTTCCTAGACGAGATCAAAAAGCAATATGTGCTGACCGCACGGGCCAAAGGATTGACCGAGACACGGGTGTTCTATGGCCATGTATTTCGCAACGCGATGCTGATCATCATCGCAGGCTTTCCGGGCCTTCTGATCTCGGTTCTGTTTGGCGCCAGCCTGGTGATCGAGGTGATCTTCTCGCTCGACGGGCTGGGGCGGCTGAGCTATGAGGCCGCGCTGAACCGGGATTACCCGGTCCTGTTTGGAACGCTCTACCTGTTTGGATTGCTGGGCTTGTTGATCAAGATCCTCTCTGACGTGGTCTATGTCATGGTTGATCCGCGCATCGATTTCGAGACGCGAGAAACCTGATGGAACGCTCGATCAGCGCCCGCCGTTGGGCCAATTTCAAGGCAAATCGGCGCGCCTATTGGTCGCTTTGGATCTTCCTTGTGCTGTTTGGCTTGTCGTTGATCGCCGAGGTGCTGGCCAATGACAAACCTCTTTTGGTCAGCTACCGGGGCGACCTGCATGTGCCATTTCTGCAATTCTATCCCGAAACGGCCTTTGGCGGCGATTTCCAGACCGAGGCGGATTACACCGCCCTGGAGGTGCAGTGCCTGATCAAGTCAGGCGGCGAGGAGGCCTGTTTTGACGACCCCGAGGGCATGATCGCGCAGGCCGAGCTCGGAGAGGTGGACGCCCCCGGTTGGATCCTGGCAGCGCCCATCCCCTTTGATTACCGCACCATAGATTACGACTTGGGCAAGCCTGCCCCCTCTCCCCCCGATGGGCAGCACCTGTTGGGCACCGATGATCAGCAGCGGGACGTTCTGGCGCGGGTGATTTATGGCGTGCGCATCTCGGTGTTGTTCGCTTTAACCGTGTCTCTGTTCGCATCTTTGCTTGGCATCGCGGCCGGGGCCGTTCAGGGCTATTTCGGCGGCTGGCTGGATCTGTTGTTCCAGCGCTTCATCGAGATCTGGGAGAGCCTGCCAGCCCTGATCGTCATCATCATCATCGCAGCCATCCTGCCGATGAATTTTGCGATTTTGACCACCTTGGTGGTGCTGTTCTCTTGGACGGCACTGGTGGGGGTGGTGCGGGCGGAGTTTTTGCGCGCCCGCAATTTCGAATACGTGCGCGCGGCCCGCGCCATGGGTGTCTCGGACGCCACCATCATGTGGCGCCACGTGCTGCCCAACGCGATGGTGGCCACGCTGACCTTGCTGCCGTTTATCATCACGGGCTCGATCGGGTGGCTGTCCACGCTCGATTTTCTGGGCTTTGGGTTGCCGCCCACCTATCCGTCTTTAGGCGAATTGGCGTTACAGGGCAAAAACAACCTCTCCCAACCCCATCTGGCGCTGACCGCCTTTGTCACCTTTGCCGTTATGCTGTCGCTTTTGGTGTTTGTCTTCGAGGGCGTGCGCGATGCCTTTGATCCTAGAAAGACCTTCGCATGAACGCTCGGACCGTTAAGGCAACGCCGGCGCGGCCCCCCTTGCAGGGCCCGCCCCGGCCACGGTGCTGCGCACCGCGAGGGCGTGCATGAACCTTTTGTCGGTCAAAGATCTTAGGATCACCTTTCGCCAGGGCGGCGCGCAGACCCAAGCGGTGCGCGGGGTGTCATTTGATGTGGCCCCTGGCGAGTGTGTGGCCCTGGTGGGCGAAAGCGGCTCGGGCAAGTCGGTGACGGCCCTGTCCACCGTAAAGCTTTTGGCAGACAATGCGCAGGTCGAAGGCGAGATCCGCTTTGAGGGTCAGAATCTGGCGGATGCGTCCCCACGGACCTTGCGCCAGATCCGAGGCAACGACATCAGCTTTATCTTTCAAGAGCCGATGACCTCGCTCAACCCCCTGCACACCCTGGGCAAGCAATTGGCCGAAAGCCTTGTCCTCCACCAGGGTCTAAGCGGCGACACGGTCCGCGCCCGCACGCTGGAGCTGTTGGACGATGTGGGCCTGCGCGAGGCCGAGCGACGGTTGAACGACTATCCCCACCAGCTCTCGGGCGGGCAACGTCAGCGCGTGATGATCGCCATGGCGCTGGCCAACAATCCCAAGCTGTTGATCGCGGACGAGCCCACCACGGCCCTAGATGTGACCATAGAGGCGCAGATCCTCGACCTGCTGGCGGACCTGCAAGCCAAGCGCGGCATGGCGATGCTGTTTATCACCCACGACCTGGGCGTGGTGCGCCGTATCGCCGACCGGGTCTGCGTGATGAAAGACGGCGAGATGGTAGAGGCCGGTGCCACCAAGACGCTGTTCTCGGCGCCCCAGCACCCCTATACCCAACGTCTGCTGGCGGCTGAACCCACGGGCGCGCCCCGTCCAGTGGCGCCCGATGCCGAAATCCGCCTCAGCACCGATGATCTGAAAATCTGGTTCCCGGTCAAAACCGGCCTGCTGCGCCGCACCACAGGCCATATCAAGGCCGTCGATGGCGTCAGCCTTACGTTGCGCGCGGGCGAGACCCTCGGCGTTGTGGGGGAAAGTGGCTCGGGCAAAACCACGCTCGCGCTCGCCATCCTGCGCCTCATCCGCAGTGAAGGCCCCATCACCGTGTCGGGCACCCGCATCGATGGGGTGCAAGCGAAGGCCCTGCGCGCCCTGCGCCGGGACCTGCAAGTGGTGTTCCAAGACCCCTACGGCGCCCTCTCGCCACGCATGACCGTGGCCCAAATCGTGGGCGAGGGTTTGGGCGTCCATGGCATCACCGCAAGCGAGACGGAGGTGGCCGATATCCTGACGGAGGTGGGCTTGGAACCCGCCATGATGGGCCGCTACCCGCATGAGTTTTCCGGCGGCCAACGGCAACGCATCGCCATTGCCCGCGCCATGATCCTACGCCCCAAGCTTGTGGTTTTGTTCGACGAGCCGACCTCGGCGCTGGACCGCACCGTGCAAGTGCAAATCATCGAGCTTTTGCGCGACCTGCAAGCGCGCTACGGCCTATCTTACCTGTTCATCAGCCACGACCTCCAAGTGGTCCGCGCGCTGAGCCACAAAATCCTGGTCCTCCAGCAAGGTGAGGTGGTGGAGGCCGGCGAGGCCGCTCAAATCTTCGAGGCCCCTCAAACACCCTATACCAAGGCCCTAATCGCGGCTGCCATGCGCGAGGTCTAGCCCCGAGCGCAGGGCCACCGGGCGAGCCGCGCAAAGGGAAAAAGGCACGCTGTCGGCGGGGGGTGCAGAACAAGTCACCCTTCGCGCTTTACGCGGTGCAGAGACATACGTTTCTGAGGCGGAGACCGCCGGGGCAGAAGTTTGGCGGATCACCCTCTCTGGCGAGGCCCGTGCCTGAAAGGGACGCCCCACCTATCGCGGCCACCTTGCGCCCCCAGCGCGTTCGAGGCTGAAACGCTCCCCAGGACCATTACCCGGCCGCCTCTCGCCCCGGCCAGTGGATCTCGGTGGAGACGGCACTGCACCAAAACTGGATGCGGGTCTGTAATCCGGTCCTGGGCCGCTATCTTCAACCTGACCCACTTGGGCTGGTGAACGGGTCGGCGGTCTACAACTACGCGCTTTTTCTGAGAAGCTAAAAAACCGTTGCTTGCATAACGCCCTTTGTTGCATGGGCCTAGATACAGTTTGGCATTTGTTGTCTCTGTGAAGCGATCTCTACAAGCATCATGTCCCGCCAATCTACCATCAGGCACATGGTCACGACTTAAGCTTCGCTCACGGCGCAATTTTGAAGCCCAGCAATTCTAGCCTAGAAAGCTTCTCAAAAGCGTTCGCAGTGCTAAGTTAAATTAAGAAAGCCAAAGCTGCCGAAAAATCACACGAAATCTCTAAAAAAACTTTCACGACTTAAGAGAGTAGCTCAATAGAAACAACTTTACCATCTTCATCAAAATCAATCAAAATTTCGAAAGTACCCATAGAAAGGCTTCCTGAAGATACTTCATGGATCAAATTTGATACACTCAAGCCAGATTTCATCCTTCTACAAATTAATTCACCATCCTCATCAATTTGTAGGAAGCATTGAGCTTGTAGAAATAGATGAGGATGGTGAATTAATTTGTAGAAAGATGAAATCTGGCTTGAGTGT
>JBCBNR010000216.1:0-5431 GCA_039821665.1 Pseudomonadota bacterium | reverse complement strand
CCGATGGGTGTGCCCTCATAGAACCAGGTGCCGTCCGCGCGGATCTCCATATCCAAGTCTCCGCAAAAGGGCGGATCCCAAAGATGTACAGGTGGTGGACCTTTCGCCACCGCTGCCTTGGCAGAGGCAGCAATCCCGCCCGCATCCACTTTCACAGGTTTCTGACCAGACATTCATTGCCCTTCATCCGATGCAACGTACATTAAAGCCATGATGGCCGGCTTCAAGCGCTGGCCCACAATGATTGGCCCTGGACGGAGCCCCTGACAGAGGATGCACCCAGCATGACCACAGATCCCGCCGCTCTCGCAGCCCAAATCGACGAAACCGGCGCCGATCTGGCGCGCGCCCATGATATGGTGGCCAAGCGCGTGATCGGCCAAACGACAGTCGTGGACCTGTCGCTCAACGCCCTCTTGTCGGGCGGTCATGCCCTGCTGGTGGGCGCCCCGGGCCTTGCCAAAACCCGCCTGGTCGAGGCGTTGGGCACGGTCATGGGGCTGAACTCCAACCGGGTACAGTTCACCCCAGACCTTATGCCATCCGACATTCTGGGCGCCGAGGTGCTGGAAACCGGGCCAGATGGCAGCCGGGTGTTCAAATTCATCGAAGGCCCGGTTTTCTGTCAGCTTTTGATGGCGGACGAGATCAACCGCGCCAGCCCGCGAACCCAGTCGGCGCTGCTCCAGGCCATGCAGGAAAAGCAGGTGTCGATCGCAGGTGCGCGGCGCGACCTGGACCGCCCGTTCCACGTGCTGGCCACCCAAAACCCGATCGAGCAAGAAGGCACCTATCCGTTGCCCGAGGCCCAGTTGGACCGGTTCTTGCTGCAGATCGACGTGGATTATCCCGACCGCGACGCTGAGCGTGAGATCATGCTCGCCACCACCGGTGTGGAGGAAGCAGAGGCCGAAGAGGTCTTTGATGCAGCCAAGCTGATGGCGGCCCAAAAGCTGGTGCGCCAGATGCCTGTGGGCGACAGCGTGGTGGAATTGATCCTGGACATTGTGCGCGCCGCCCGCCCGTCGGAGGGTGATGCGGATGACGAAATTGCAAGCGCCGTGTCCTGGGGCCCCGGCCCCCGTGCCGCCCAAGCGCTGATGATGGCCAGTCGCGCCCGGGCGTTGATGGCCGGCCGCTATGCCCCCAGCGCCGATGATGTTGTGGCCCTGGCGCACCCGGTGCTGGTGCACCGCATGGCGCTCAGCTTTGCGGCCCGGGCCGAGGGCAAAACTTTGGGAGGCTTGATCCAAGGCCTCGTGGCCAAAACCCGAGGTGAGGATATCGCGGCGTGAGCCGCAGCATCGCCGATATCGCCCATGACGCGGTCTGGCTGCGCCGCGACGCCGAAAAGATCGGCGGCGCCCTGCCTCCGCTTCTGGCGGATGCCGAGCGTTTGGCCGCCACGGTCGTCATGGGGGACCACGGGCGCAAGCGAGCGGGCACGGGCGAGACGTTCTGGCAATACCGCCGGGCGGTGCCCGGCGATGTGCTGACCCAAGTGGATTGGCGCCGCTCGGCCCGATCTGATCGCCTTTATATCCGCGAGATGGAATGGGAGGCGGCACAAACCGTGTCCTTCTGGGCCGACGATGCGCTGGCGATGGATTACCGCAGCCCCAAGGCCCCCCGTTCGAAGCGCGAGCGGGCCGCGCTGCTGACCTTGGCGCTGTCTGTCTTGCTGGTCAAAGCCGGGGAGCGTGTGGCGCTTTTGGGCACGGAGGCCGCGCAGCCCCGGTCTGGCGAGACGCAGTTGCGGCGCATGGCTATGTCCATGGCCAACCTCTCAGAAGACCGCCCGGATTTCGGCGCGCCGCCGCCCGCCCGCCTGACCCCTGGCGGGCGCGCCGTGTTCCTAAGCGACTTTATGGGCCCACGCGATGCGGTGTTCGAAGGGTTGACCCAAGCGGCAGAAAGCTCCGTCTCTGGTGTGTTTGTGCAAATCGTGGACGACACCGAGGAAAGCTTTCCCTTCGATGGTCGGGTGGTGTTCGAAAGCATGGGCGGCGCTGTCAGCTTCGAGACCCAGCGCGCCAAAGCCCTGCGCGAGGCCTATCAGGAACGCTTGGCCGAGCGGCGCGCAGCCTTGCAGGACATGGCCCGACGCACCGGCTGGCATTGCCTGATCCACCGCACATCGGAAAGCCCGCGCAAAGCGCTGCTGTGGCTTTATGGCGCCATAGGAGGACAGGTCTGACATGCTTGCCTTTGGATCCCTCGCGTTTCTGACGCCTTGGTTGTTGACCGCGCTGATCACCTTGCCCGTGCTGTGGTGGTTGTTGCGGGCGATTCCACCTGCACCCGCGCGCCGGGCCTTTCCCGGTGTGCGCCTGTTGTTGGGCCTTACAGACCCCGAGCGGATGCCCGAGCGCACGCCCTGGTGGTTGCTTTTGCTGCGTATGGTGGCCCTGGCCGCGGCGATCCTGGCCTTTGCCAATCCGGTTTTGAACCCGCGCAACACCGAAGGGGGGTCGGGCCCGCTGTTGGTGGTAATGGATGCAAGCTGGGCGTCTGCGCCCGCCTGGCCTGAACGTGTGGCCCGGGTCCGCGACGCCTTGGACGGGGCCGCGCGCGACGGGCGCCCCACCCATTTGCATCTGCTGACGGATCCTGTGCCTGCCGAGGGGCTGAGCTTTCAGGACGCGCAGACCCATTTGCGGCGTCTCCAAGGTCTTGCGCCCGCCGCTTGGGCCCCGGACCGGGCCGCGTTTGCCACGTGGTTAGACAGCCAAGACGCGCGCTTCGACAGCCTTTGGCTGACTGACGATTTGACGCCAGCGCCCGATTTTGTGGCCGCATTGCAAGCCCGAGGCTCGGTGCGGATCATCCGCACCGGTCGGCCTGTCTTGGCCCTCAGCGCACCGGTGTTCGAAGACGGGGCCGTGCGCGCAAGCCTGCACCGCAGCCGCGCGGATGCCCCGCTGCCACCGCTTAGCGTCGATGCCTTGGGCCTTGATCCCAACGGGGTGGAGCGCAAGTTGGGCAGCGCCGAGGCCCTGTTCGAAGCGGATGCCACCAGCGTTGACGTCAGCTTCGATTTGCCCTTGGAGTTGCGCAATCGGATCACCCGCATCGCCTTGCCTGCCCAACGCTCCGCCGGGACCGTGGCGCTTAGCGATGATGGCCTGAAGCGGCGCAAAATCGGCCTGGTGGCCGGGCGCCAAGCCCGCGAAGAGCAGCGGCTGGTGGAGCCTTTGCATTATCTGCGCATAGCACTGGCTCCAAGCGCCGATCTGATCGAAGCCTCGATCACCGATATCCTGAATGCCGCCCCCGATGTGGTGATCCTGGCCGATGTGGGCACGGTCACGACGGAGGAAAGGGACCGCCTGCTGGACTGGCTGGACAGCGGTGGTTTGTTGCTGCGCTTTGCCGGGCCGCGCCTTGCCCAATCTGGCGATGGTCAGTTGGAAGAAGACCCGCTGTTGCCCGTACGCCTGCGGGCCGGTGGCCGCTCTGTCGGTGGGGCAATGTCGTGGGGTGCGCCCAAAACCTTGCGCCCCTTTGCCGAAAGCTCGCCCTTTTTCGGCCTGGACGTGCCGCAAGATGTGGCCGTGCGCAGCCAAGTGATGGCCCAGCCCGACCCGAACCTGCCCGAGCGTGTTATGGCCGCCCTTGAGGATGGGACACCCCTTGTCACCGGCCGTCGTCAGGGGGACGGGCGCGTGGTCCTGTTCCATGTGACTGCCAATGCGGAATGGTCCTCGCTTCCCATATCCGGACTGTTTGTACAGATGTTGGAACGGCTGGCCGTCTCCACCCGGGCCGCTCAGCCCGAAGCCGCCGACCTGGAGGGAGAGACCTGGGCGCCGCTGCAAGTGCTCGACGGCTATGGCACTTTGGGCGAGGCGGGCTTGCTCTCGGGTGTGGATGGGGCTGATCTGATCAGCCAACCGGTGAGTGCGATCATGCCACCGGGCCTTTACGAGGCCGGGGATCGGCGCATCGCGCGCAATGTGCTGGGCGCAAACGATACGTTAACCCCTTTGGGGCCGATGCCTGCCACAGTGATCGAGGAAAGCTTTGACGTGGAAGAGGAACAGGTTTTGAAACCTTGGTTGCTGCTGCTCGCCCTTGCCCTTTTGGCCATCGATATTTTGGCCACGCTGTGGGTCGCGGGCCGATTGACCGGCCCGCGCCTGGTCAGCGGGGCGGCCAAGGTCTCGATGCTGGCCCTTGCCCTGGGGCTGGCCACCCATGCGGACGCGCAGGAGGCCGAAGACTTGGCCCTGCTTGCCACCACAGAGACGGTTCTGGCCTATGTCCAAACAGGCGACCCGCGCGTCGATCAGATCAGCGAGGCGGGCATGGCGGGCTTGACCCTCGTGCTCAACCGCCGCACGGCGATCGAGCCTGTGGCCCCAGTGGCGGTGGACATCGAGCGCGACGAGATCTCGTTCTTTCCATTCCTGTACTGGCCAGTGACCGAGCTGCAGGAGATCCCGTCGGATGCGGCCTATGCCAAGCTCAACACCTATCTGCGCTCGGGCGGGATGATCCTGTTTGACACACGCGACAGTAACCTGGGCGCTTTTGGCTCGGGCACGCCCAATGGGCGCATGCTGCAACGATTGGCGGCCAAGCTCGACATTCCACCGCTGGAACCGGCGCCCGAAGATCATGTGCTGACCCGCACCTTCTATCTGTTGCAGGACTTTCCCGGCCGCTATGCCCGCGCGCCCATCTGGGTCGAGGCCGCCCAGGACCTGGAAGAGGTCGAGGGGATGCCGTTTCGCAACCTCAACGACGGTGTGACACCGGTGGTGATCGGCGGGAATGACTGGGCCGCGGCGTGGGCTGTCACCGCCCAAGGCCAGCCCATGTTTCCCGTTGGCCGGGGGGCCGCCGGTGGCCGCCAGCGTGAGCTTGCCTATCGTTTCGGGGTCAACCTGATCATGCATGTGATGACCGGCAACTACAAATCCGACCAGGTGCATGTGCCAGCGCTTTTGGAAAGGCTGGGCCAATGATCGAACAGATTGCCTTTGCCCCGATGCTGCCTTGGGCAGTGCTTGCTGTTGCCGCCGCTTTGGTGCTGGGGCTGGTGGCATTCGCCCTGTGGCGCGGCCTTGCGGGCTGGGCCTTGCGGGCCCTTGCCGCCCTAACCCTTTTGATCGCCCTTGCCGACCCGTCCTGGAAGCAGGAGGAGCGGGATTACCTGACCGACATCGCCTTCCTGGTGATCGACGAAAGCGCGAGCCAAGGCATCGACATACGCCCCGAGCAGATGGCCCAAACGGTGCCGGCGCTGGAGGCGGCGTTGACCGCACTGAGCCGCGCAGAGCAACCTTTGGAGACGCGCATTGTGCGCGTGGCCGACAGCATCGGCGACGGCCCGCGTGGCACCCGCGTGGCCACGGCCCTGGCCGCGGCATTGGCAGAGGTATCGCCCGACCGGGTGGCCGGTGCGATCCTGCTGAGCGATGGTCGG
>JBCBNR010000215.1:0-5457 GCA_039821665.1 Pseudomonadota bacterium | reverse complement strand
CTACTTGGCGCCGCGGCGGGCCGTGGGCATGCGGCCGCAGCCTTGGACAGCATGCCCCAGGATGCTGCGGTTCTGAACGTCACGGCCCGGCACAACGCGTTCTATGATCAAATGTTCACGCGCTTTGCGCCCGCGCCGCACACCACCGGCGGCAGCCTCGCCCGGGGTCTCGATCCGCCCCACCCAAACTGGGTGGATGTGCAACTGGACGCCCCCTCGCTTGCCCCGCGCCTTGGGGAGTATGGCCACCGGCTGGGCACTGCCAGCTCACCGGTCTGCCATTGGGGGTTTTATCTGCGCCCCGGGGCGATGGGGTTCTATGCAGATGTCCTGCGCCGCCCCCATGTTTGGAGCGCACATCGCCTGCGCACGCTCGCCGCCCCGCAAGAGACGGGCACACCAGCCATGGCTCAGCGCTGGGGGCTGACACGGGCCTAGCGCTTCGTCTACAAGAGGGGGCACCGCGCCACCTCCCATAAGGACAGCACATGGCCCAAGCCCCGATCGACCTTTACTACTGGCCCACGCCCAATGGCTGGAAAATCTCCATCGCGTTGGAGGAGATGGGCCTGCCCTATACCCCCCACTATATCAATATCGGCAAGGGCGATCAGTTTGACCCTGAATTCCTGAAGATCGCTCCCAACAACCGCATGCCCGCGATCACCGACCCGCAAGGGCCCGATGGCGCGCCCATCTCGATCTTCGAATCCGGGGCGATCTTGCAGTACCTTGCCCGCAAGACAGGCCAGTTCTGCGGGTCGACGGAGCGCGAGCGGATCACGGTCGATCAATGGCTGATGTGGCAAATGGGTGGCCTGGGACCGATGGCCGGTCAGGCGCACCACTTCCTCAAATACGCACCCGCCATGGACCCGCCCAACGACCTTCCTTACGCCAAAGACCGCTATCGCAACGAGACCGGTCGCCTTTACGGGGTGCTCGACCGACAGCTCGCTGGCAAGGACTGGGTGGCAGGTTCGTTTTTCTCCATCGCGGATATGGCGATCTGGCCCTGGGCCTGTCTGTGGGAGGGGCAGCAGCAGGACATCACCAAATTCCCCAACATGAAAGCGTGGCTCGACCGTTGCGCCGCGCGCCCAGGGGTTGCCGCGGGCCGCGCGCTGGCTGCCGAGAAACGCTCCAACATCCAAGACGACAAAGACGCCCAGAAAAAGCTCTTTGGTCAAAAATAGCGCTACGCGCGGGCAGGTCTTGGGTCAAGGATGGCGCGCAGCACCACCCCGCAGGGACTAGTCCGTGAGGCAAGGCAAGCCCGCGGATATGCTGGGGATGGCGCGTTCAGGGCGGTCTTGCCCCTGAACCGCCTTTCCAGCGCGAACCAACAGCTTCGAACAGCCCCTTGCCTCGGCCAGGGCGCGCCTGCCGCACCGCCCTACCGGGCGGTGCTAAAAGGCATGATCGGCCCCGGCCGATCTCATTTTGGTCCGAGGTTCCACCCTTCAGGTGGCGCGCAACAGCCTTTTGCGGTTCGCGGGCACGGATTTGACCTCCAGCCCTGTGAACACATGCAAGGTGTTAAGATCCCGGTCCACAACAGCGTGGTCCGACACCCACCCCCCCATCACCAAATAGGTCCGCAACAGGGGCGGCATCGCGCGCATCGCGGCCTTCAGATCGGGTTTGCGCGGGCGCAGCCGTGCCGCAAACCGAAAGACCGAGGGCGCCTTGACCCGAGGCAGCCACCGCTTTGGGGCCAAATGCTTTTCTTTGAGCAGCACAAACGCCTCGCGGTGTTGGTCCTGGTCGATCCCGTGAAAGCTGGAACAGCCGAACAGCAGATCCACATCGCGTCCATCCACAAATTGGGTCATCGCCCCCCAGGCCACGCGCAAAACATCCGGGTCGCGCACATCGGGATGGATGCAAAAGCGCCCCATCTCGACCATGGACCCTTCATAGCTTTCCAGGTTTTGCAGGTTGTAGAACTGGGCTGAGTAGCTGTTGCCGATCTCGCGGCCATTGGCCATCTGTAGCAAGCGAAAACAGCAGATGACCGCCCCGTCCTCTACCCGTTCCACCAGAACATGGGCGCAATCCGCATCGAACCGGTCCCGATCCAGCTCCGGGTCCGCGGTGCCGCGAAAACACAGCCCCCGCAAGCGAAGCGCTTGCGCCACGTCCGCGTCGGATTGTGCCAACCGCGCGTTATAGCGCCCGCGCGCAAACTCCACCATTGCGCCTCTCCCGCCCGTGCCTACATCATAGCCCAAAGGGTGCTGGGCGCACTATTCGTCTGCAAACCCGCCCGCGCAAGGAGAAGCTGACACATGTCTGAGAAAATTGTTAAAACCGATGCAGAGTGGCGCAACCAATTGTCCGACCTCGCCTATAAAGTAACCAGAAAAGCGGGGACGGAGCGGGCCTTTACCCACGACAATTTCCCCAAAGCGCCTGGCACGTTTCGGTGTGTGTGTTGCGACGCGCCGCTCTTTGATGCCGCGTCCAAGTTTGACAGCGGCACCGGCTGGCCCTCGTTCTTCGCACCTCTCGATAGCGACGTGGTGGAGGAGCATCAGGACCGGTCGTTCTTCATGCGCCGGACCGAGGTGGTCTGCGCGCGCTGCGATGCCCATCTGGGCCACGTCTTCCCCGATGGGCCCGCACCCACGGGCCTGCGTTATTGCATGAACGGCGTGGCGCTGACCTTCGAGCAAGAAGAAACCGGGGCTGCCACCGCGTGATCTAGGACCACCGCGTGATCAAAGGGCTGGTTTTGGGCGCGCGCCTATTGCCCGCCCAAAATCCCTTCTGCGTCCACGTTGAACACATTGCCAAACAGCTGTGCGAGGATCGAGCGCCGGGTCGAAGAGGTTTCCGTCACGCGCGGGGATAGGTTGACCAAACGGCCATCGTCCAGCCCATAGACCTGCACCTGAGTGACCACCCCATCCGCGTCGTAATCAACCGCCACCACGCGCCGGTCGGTGATGCGCGGCGCATTATAGGTCAGTTGCGATTGGGTGGTTTGCACATAATACCAGGCCCCATCGCGCAGCAGCCCGGAGGTCGAGGGCCGCCCGATCCGCGATTCGAGCGAGAAGATCGTATCCACCCCAGGCTCGATCTGGGAAATCTGCTCCGGCGTGGGCGCATAGCCATGGACCGTGACCTTTTCCGTACAGCCCGCCAGCAAGAGGGCCGCAAAGATCACTGCGATACCGGATGTTCCACCAATGCCCATGCGCGGGGTCCCTTTCACACACGCGATATTTGCCCTTGGGGGTAACGGCGCAAAGCCTTAAGTTCAAGACAACACCGTATTAAAGCCCAGCAGTTGATCCACACCATGCCCGAGACGCCCCCTTCCCTGCCAAGCCTGTTGGTCCTGGACCGACTGGACAGCCACAGACCGACCAAGTTCGATCTGGCAGCCTCGGCGCAGGAGATGGCAAGGATTGCCAAAGATCTTGGCCTTCTGGGCTTGGCCAAACTGCGCTTTGCAGGCGAGATCGCCCCCAAAGGCGCGCAAAGCTGGCAAGTGCGCGCCACACTCGGCGCCACAGCCACCCAGGCCTGCGTGGTCACTTTGGCGCCTGTGAAAACCCGCATCGATCAACAGGTGACACGGCGCTACGTGCCCGAGGCCCAGATGCCCACCACCTCGCCCGACAGCGAGACCGAGTTGGACGACGAAACCGATCCGATCCCCGATCAGATCGACCTGTGGGACGTGGCCGCAGAGGCCCTGGCGCTCGCCTTACCCGACTATCCCAAAGCGACAGAGGCCCCCCAGGACGGCCAGGTGTTCGGCCCCAAGGGTGTGGCCCCAATGACCGACGAGGAGGCCCGGCCCTTTGCGGCACTCGCGGCGTTGAAATCCAAAATGACACCCGACGGCTAGGGTGCCATTCGGGCCCCACAAAATTGCCCGCAAAAAACCCTTGCGACCGTCCGATTTATCGCTATTTTGCGCCACTCGCGTTCAAGGTCTCCTGGGGCGCACGTATGGCGTGCGCGGCTCAGTGGAGATGTCGAGACGCTTCACCGGATTTGTCGGGCCCTTCTGCCCGCGTTGAGACGTAAGGAACACGGACATGGCTGTCCCCAAGAGTAAGATCACCCGGTCCAAACGCGGCATGCGGCGCGCCCATGATGCGTTGGTCGCGGCCAATCCCAACGAATGCCCCAATTGCGGCGAACTGCGTCGCCCACACCATGTGTGCCCTGCCTGCGGTCACTATGGCGATCGCGAAGTGGTCGCGATGGTGGACGAGATTGATTTGGACGAGGATGCGGCGTAAGCCTTTATAAACGCCTCACATCTTTCTCCATCACAGGTCCTCCTCATGACGTCGAACCAGCCCACCGACGCGCCTCGCTCGGATCGGGCTGACACGGTCATATCGATAGACGCCATGGGGGGAGATGCGGGCCCAGCCGCCATTGTGGGCGGCATGGCCAAATCCTGCGCCAAAAACAGCGACATTCGGTTCATCGTGCATGGTGATGCCAGCGCGCTGCAACCCTTGATCGACAAGCGGCCCGATTTGTCCGCGCGCACGGACTTGCGCAACGTCACCAAAGTTGTGTCCATGGACGAAAAGCCCTCCCGCGCGCTGCGCGGTGGCAAGGGCTCGTCCATGTGGAACGCCTTGGAAACCGTCGAACGGGGCGAGGCGACGGTGGCCGTGTCATGCGGCAATACCGGGGCCTTGATGGCCATGTCCATGCTGCGCCTGCGCAAGTTGCCGGGCATCAACCGACCGGCCATCGCTGTGCTTTGGCCATCGCGCAACCCGGGCGGATATACTGTCGTGCTCGATGTGGGCGCCGACATAAGGGCCGAGGCCGAGGATCTTCTGCAATACGCGATTATGGGTGCCTCGTACGCCCGCAGCGGCCTGGGCTTGTCCCGCCCCCGTGTCGGCCTTCTGAATGTGGGCACGGAAGAGCATAAGGGCCGCTCTGCCCTGCGCGAGGCGGGGCAGATGATCGAGGCGGCGGCGCAAAACGCCGAGTTCACCTTCGTCGGTTTCGTAGAAGGCAACGACATCTCGGGCGATCACGTGGACATCATCGTCACCGATGGGTTCACCGGCAATGTGGCGCTGAAAACCGCCGAAGGAACCGCCAGGCTTGTGCGTGGGTTCCTCAGCGACGCGTTCAAGCACTCGCCCTTGTCACGGATCGGGGCGGTTTTTGCCCTGACATCGCTCAGACGCTTGCAAAAACGCATCGACCCGCGCCGGGTCAATGGCGGGGTGTTCCTGGGTCTGAACGGCACAGTTGTCAAATCCCACGGCAGTGCCGACGCCATTGGCGTGTCGGCCGCGATCAAGCTGGCGTTCCAACTGGCACAAAGCAACTTTTCCGAAACGGTCGTCACCGAAATTGACAAGCTTGGCAAAGACGCAAAGGGGCCGATGGTATGAGCGGCCTGCGCGCGCGCGTTGTGGCCACCGGGCATTACCTGCCGGAACGGGTGGTCGAAAA
>JBCBNR010000214.1:0-5495 GCA_039821665.1 Pseudomonadota bacterium | reverse complement strand
GGCGAGTTTCGGCACCGCTTGGATGGTCTTTCAGGCCTCCCAAGGGGCACGCTTTCCCGAAATGCTTTATCCAAACGCCCATGGCCCGCTTTTGGTGGTGCTGTTCGCGCTCTCTATGGTGCTGCCGGGCCATGGATCGCGTTGGATCGTGGTGATGGCGCTGGTGCTGATGGCGCTGACCGGGGCGGGCTTTGCCCTGGTCGGGCACAGCTTCGGCCCCCAGCCCTAGACCCTGCGGGACACGCACGCACCATGGCCCGAGCCTCCACGCGATATGTCTGCACGGACTGCGGGGCCGTCCACAAGAAATGGGCGGGCAAATGCGACCAATGCGGGGCTTGGAACACCATAACCGAGGAAGCGGCGTTGCCCCCCTCGCCGGGCGTCAAACGCACAGCGCCGGGCCGGGCGTCCGCTGTGGCCTTCACCGATCTGGCCAGTGCGGACCCACCGCTTGCCCGCGCGCCCATGGGTTCGGGCGAGTTGGACCGGGTCCTGGGCGGTGGCCTGGTGCCCGCCTCGGCCATTTTGATCGGCGGTGATCCGGGGATCGGCAAATCCACGCTGTTGCTGCAGGCCGCCGCCCGCTTTGCCCAAGGCGGGGGCAGCGCTGTCTATATCTCGGGCGAGGAGGCCGCAGCCCAGGTGCGCATGCGCGCGGCCCGGTTGGGCCTGACCGAGGCCCCCCTCAAACTGGCCGCCGAGACCCATCTAAGCCATATCCTTGCGGCACTGGAGGAGACCCGCCCCCAGCTTGCCATCATCGATTCCATCCAAACCATGTGGTCCGATGGGGTCGACAGCGCCCCAGGCTCGGTTGCCCAAGTGCGCGCCTGTGCCCACGCGCTTACAGCGCTTGCAAAACGCCGGGGGACCGCCGTGGTTCTGGTGGGGCATGTGACCAAGGAAGGCCAGATCGCGGGCCCCCGGGTGGTCGAGCATATGGTCGATACGGTGCTTTATTTCGAAGGGGAGCGGGGCCATGCCTTCCGCATCCTGCGCGCGGTCAAAAACCGCTTTGGCCCCGCAGACGAGATCGGTGTTTTCGAGATGACAGGCACTGGCCTGAGCGAGGTGACCAACCCCTCTGCCCTGTTTCTGTCCGAGCGGGGCACCCCGGTGGCAGGCTCGGCTGTGTTTGCGGGGATCGAAGGCTCGCGCCCCGTGTTGGTGGAAATCCAGGCCCTGGTCGCGCCCTCGCCCCTCGCCTCGCCCCGGCGCACGGTTGTGGGATTGGACAGCGGGCGCTTGGCGACAATTCTTGCGGTGTTGGAGGCGCGGTGCGGCATCGCGTTTTCCGGGCAGGATGTCTATCTCAACGTGGCCGGCGGGTTGCGGGTCACCGAACCGGCCGCAGACCTTGCGGTGGCTGCCGCCCTGATCTCGGCGCGCTATGATCGCGCCTTGCCCGCGGACGCTGTATGCTTTGGCGAGATTTCGCTTTCGGGGGGATTGCGCCCTGCGGCACAAACTGAAACACGGCTGAATGAGGCTGCAAAACTTGGCTTTGGGCGTGCATTTTCACCAGTTTCGACAAAAACCATGGCCAATACCCCGTTGACATTGCATAAGTCTACCGAACTTGCTGGCTTTGTGGCCGACGCATTTGGCCCCCTCGACGGGGCACCCGAAGAGATGGGGGACTGATGGAAGGATTTACGCTGGTCGATGGGGGCGCGCTGTTTATACTCGCGGTCTCTGCGGTGTTGGCCTATTCGCGCGGGCTTGTGCGCGAGGTCATGTCGATCCTGGGTTGGGTCATTGCGGCGGCGGTTGCCTTCGTGTTCGCCCCGGATGTGGAACCTCTGGTCTACGAGATCCCGCTGCTCAGCGACATCATCCAGGAAAACTGCGTGATTGCGACCCTTGCGGCCTTCGCGCTTGTGTTCGTGGTCGCACTGATCGTGGTCTCGATCTTCACTCCCCTGGTGTCGGGGGCGATTCAGAACTCGGCTTTGGGCCCACTGGATCAGGGTCTGGGCTTTCTGTTTGGTCTGGCCCGGGGCGCGCTGTTGATCCTGGTGGCGCTGATTGTATACGAGCGTTTGATCTCGGGCGCAGGCGGCATTCCCATGATCGACGACAGCAAGACAGTCGAAGTGATGGCCGAGGCGCAACTGATCCTGTCCGAGCAGATCCCGAACAACGCCCCTGCCTGGGTGGTGGAACGCTTCGAGCAGTTGACCAGCGGCTGCAACGCGCCGGTGCCCGGCGCACCGGCCCCCACCGAGAACTGAGCCATGGCAACACCGGCAGGCTATTCTGGCAAGCCGGTGTTCCAAAAGCTTGGGATCAAGGACGACACTCGCATCCATCCCCTCTGCGCGCCTGCCGCCTATGACGAAATTGTGCCCGATCATCCGGGCCGTCTTGTGTCGGGCACCGCCGATCTGGTGCACCTGTTTTGTGCGGATCGTGCGACACTGGACACTCGGTTGCCCGACGCCCTAGGCTTTGTGGAACAGGGCGGCATGCTCTGGGTGTCTTGGCCCAAGAAATCCTCGGCCCTTTTTGTGGACCTGACCGAGGATGACCTGCGCTCCGCCCTTCTTCCCCTGGGATGGGTCGATGTGAAGGTGTGCGCGGTCAGCGACCAGTGGTCAGGCCTGAAGTTTCTAAAGCGCAAACGTTAAATCAACGCCGCGGGAGATAGGCGCCCTAAGGCCCTGTGCACGCGCAATTTGTGCGAATTCTCACACATGGGCCAAAAAGCCGTAAAGCCGCCGTGAACGCCCTTGGCTGCCCCTATGACGGTGCGGGCCCAATGGACCAGACTGGGCGCACGTGTTTCAAAACACCCTTTGTCCAAAGCATTCCTGAGGTTCGATCCATGAAAATCGCATTTGCAGCGGCCGCTTTGTCACTGATCGCCGGTGTCACTGGTCTGCTCGATCACAATCTGAATGCCCGCACCACACCCCATGCCCTCAGCATCGAGGGCCCCGGCGTGCTCAGCTTTGACGGCGCTTTTGCTAGGGGCCAGGTCAAGGCCGCAACGCCCCTGGTCACCCATGCCAAGATTGACCCGGCACAAACACCTATAGATCGCTTGCGCCTGCAGCTGACGACCGAACGCCTGGGTGGCAGCCGGGCAGAGATCGGCTTGCGCCCCATCTCGTGCCTTGACGGGGCCGATGGGTTGATCTGCTCGGCACGTCTCAGCACCGAGCCTGTGCCGGTGGGCACCATTTTGCATTACCAATGGCTGTACCGCGCACCTACGGGACGTTTGCGCGAACTTGGCCCTGCTTATGGGTTGATCATTGTGCCCGCTGTGTCCCAGGAAATGTGACTGCCCGCGTGACACTTTGACGACTGCGCGCTACATGCCAGGGGCGCGCAGTTGCAAAGGGCGATTCCCCCCATGACCGAACCCAGCTTGGGCCTCCGCCATCCGTTCGACGCCACCAATGACGACGACAAGCTGCGCGAGGAATGCGGAATTTTCGGGGTCATCGGGGTTACCGACGCTGCCAGTTTCGTGGCGCTCGGCCTGCATGCCCTGCAACATCGGGGGCAAGAGGCCGGGGGCATTGTTACCTATACGCCCCAAACCGGGTTCAACTCGGCGCGCCGCTTTGGCTATGTGCGCGACGCGTTCACCTCGGCCGATGTGATTGAAAGCCTGCCGGGCACGTTGGGCATCGGTCATGTGCGCTATTCCACCGCCGGTTTGAAAGGGCAAACCCAGATCCGCGATGTGCAGCCCTTGTTTGCCGAGTTTGCCATGGGCGGCTGTGCCATCGCCCATAATGGCAACCTGACCAATGCGGACCAATTGAAGCGCGAGTTGATCGAACGCGGCTCGATCTTCCAATCCTCCTCGGACACGGAATGCATCATCCATTTGATGGCGCGGTCCATCCAGCGCACCATCCCCGACCGCATCAAGGATGCTTTGCGCCTGGTGGAAGGGGCGTTTTCGGTGGTGGCGATGACCCGATCCAAACTGATCGGCGTGCGCGACCCGATGGGCGTGCGCCCCCTGGTGATGGGCCGGGTCGGCGAGGGGTATGTGCTGGCCTCCGAGACCTGTGCGCTGGACATCATCGGGGCCGAGACGATCCGAGAGGTAGAGCCGGGCGAGATGGTGATCATCACCGCAGGCGGCATCGAAAGCTTCTTTCCCTTCGACCGCCAGCCCAGCCGGTTTTGTATTTTCGAGCATGTGTATTTCTCGCGCCCCGACAGCGTTATCGCCGACCGCTCCGTCTACGAGACGCGCCGGCAGATTGGCGCGGAACTGGCCGCCGAGGCGCCGGTGGAGGCCGATCTGGTCTGCCCTGTGCCCGACAGCGGCACGCCAGCGGCGATCGGCTTCAGCCAAGCCTCGGGCATTCCTTACGCGATGGGGATCGTGCGCAACCAATATGTGGGCCGCACCTTCATTGAACCAACCGAGCATATTCGCAACATGGGCGTGCGGCTGAAGCTGAACGTGAACCGCGCGCTTATTCGCGGCAAGCGCATCGTGCTGGTCGATGACAGCGTGGTGCGCGGCACCACCAGTCGCAAGATCAAGGACATGGTGCTGGATGCAGGCGCCGCAGAGGTGCACTTTCGCATCGCCTCCCCCCCCACCAAATGGCCCTGCTTTTATGGGGTGGATACGCCCGAGCAGGAGCAGCTTCTCGCCTCCACCATGACAGCGGCACAAATGCGCGACCATCTGGGTGTCACATCGTTGGAATTTGTTAGCCTCGACGGGCTGTACCGGGCCTGCGGTCTGAGCGAGGGGCGCAACAGCGCGCAGCCCCAATATTGCGACGCGTGCTTTTCGGGCGACTATCCGATGCGGCCCCGGGATATGGTCGCCAAGGGCTTCAAGCTCAAGGAGCCCGCATAAGCCATGGGCAATTCAGTCGTTTTGGTCACAGGGGCTTCGCGCGGGCTGGGCTATGCCACAGCCAAGTCGCTGGCCGCCCCCCACCGGCACATCCTGGCCCTGGGGCGCACAACCGGTGCGTTAGAGGAGTTGAGCGACGAGATCGCGGGACTCGGCGGGCAAAGCACACTGATCCCGCTCGACCTGACCGATGAGGACGGCCTCAAACGCATGTGCAGGGCGATCCACGACCGTTGGGGTCGGCTGGATGCGCTGATCCATCTGGCCGCACACGCGCCGCCGCGCGCGCCTGCGGACATGATTGTGGCCAAGGATTGGGACAAAACTTTTGCGATCAATGTGCACGCCACGCAGCGTTTGCTGGCCTTGGTCAAGCCGCTGATCCCACCCACAGGCCGGATGATCGTGGCAACGGACAGCCATGGCGCCAGCTTCTTCGGGGCCTATGGCGCGTCTAAGGCCGCTCAGGCAGCCCTTGTGCAGTCGCTGGCCAACGAGACGCGCAACACGGGCCCCAATGTTGTGCTGTTCCATCCAGCCCCTATGCCGACCGCCTTGCGCGCGCGCTTTTACCCCGGCGAGAACCGCGAGGCGTTGACGCCCACCGAAGCCGAGGCCGCGCGCCTGCTGGAAACCCACCCGATCCCCT
>JBCBNR010000213.1:0-5578 GCA_039821665.1 Pseudomonadota bacterium | reverse complement strand
ATCACGCTTCGGATTGCGCTCGACGAAAGGCTCGAAAAACGTCAAAAACCCCTCCGCGCCGTCGCCCACGCCGGTGGAATGCTGGGTGTAGCGGTGTCCGGTATAGGCGGTCACCGCCGCGCGCGCGTTGCCGCCCGCGATCCCTTCTAGATAAATCCGGCGCACATTCTCCAATCCTTTGCCCATGGCATCGATCCCCTTTTGATTTGACCCAAACGCCCCGCAGCCTGTGGCGCCATCCCCCGGGGCGTGGAGCCATGGGTGACGCTTGGGGCGCTGAGACTTTGACATCCAAGCAGTATTGATTTTCTGTTCGCACGGAACCGGGTTATCAAAGACAGCTCTGTTCTGCGGAGGGGAACAATGATCGATCAACTGCGGCCCATCGCCATATTCTCAACCGTTGTGGACCAAGGCTCGTTCCGGGCCGCGGCCCTGCATCTGGGGCTTGCCCCTTCGCGCGTGTCCCAAACCGTTTCGGACCTGGAGAAGCGGTTGAACGTGACGCTGCTCTACCGCTCAACCCGGCACTTGTCGCTGACGCAAGAGGGGCGGCTGTTGCATGCGCGCGCCCAAGAGATGCTCAAAAACATGGAGGCGGGGCTGGATGAGCTGAACCAAAGCGCGCGCGACCCTCACGGTATGCTGCGGGTCACGGCCCCAGCTTTCGTCACCCAAACCGAACTGATGGATCGTTTTGCGGATTTCGCAGCCACCTATCCGCGGGTGTCCCTGACGCTCGACTTTTCGGACACCCAGCGGGACCTGATCAAACAGGGCTTCGATGTCAGCATTCGTGCAGGCTGGCTGGACAACAGCGAGATGATGACGCGCAATATCGGTGAGGTGCAGCGCTTCTTGGTGGCAAGCCCGGACTATGTGGCGCGCAAGGGCATGCCTGACCATCCATCGGCGCTGGAAGATTGGGATTGGATCGCCTTTGCCATGCGCAGCAACCAAACCGACCTCACCTCTGAGACCGGTCAGGTGGTTAGTGTGACCGGCAAAGCCCAGGTGACGGTCAATTCAGCCTCTGCTCTCTATGAGTTTGCGACCCGTGGTCTGGGGGTCACGGCCATCCCCGAGACGATGGCCTGTCGCGGCTTTGATCGCGGGGACCTGGTACATATCCTGCCTGCCTGGTCGCTCACACCCTTGGGCTTGCATGCGGTTTGGCCCGACCAGTCCCGGCGCGAGACGCTGACCTTGCTGTTGGTGCGCTTTTTGGCCGACGCAAAGCCCTGACGCCAAACTCGGGTGCGTCCGCGCGTCGCGACCTTTGGGCCACCTGGATTGCATTGCGCGCATCTGACGATTGACTTTATCGCGTCTTACCCCGATATGACCCCCAACACGCCGCCGCGTGAGAGCGCGCCTTCGGGCGCACAACGGCGGCTCACCCCTTTGTTCCCCAATCACGCAGGGTTCATGACGCGAGTGCCGGTTGGCGCGGGAAACGCCCGTCCGACCAGAGGCCCGCGCGCCCTTACCTCGCCGCCCTGAATGCGGCAGTCATTTGGCGTGAGCCCGTCTGAGGGGCAGCGTCAGCTAGGATTTGATGTGTTAAACTTCGACGACCTTGGCCTCGCGCCCACTTTGGCCGAGACCCTGAAAACCACTGGGTTTTCTGAACCCACGCCCATCCAAGGCCAAGCCATTCCGCTGGCGCTGGCCGGGCACGACATTCTGGGCCTGGCCCAGACGGGCACCGGCAAAACCCTTGCCTTCGGCCTGCCCCTGATCAACGCCCTGTTGGATATGCCGGGCAAGCCCGCGTCCAAATCGGTCAAGGCGCTTGTTCTTGCGCCCACCCGCGAATTGGTCAACCAGATCGCGGACAGCCTGCGCGGGCTGACCAAAAACACCAAGCTGCGGGTCAACACCGTTGTGGGTGGGCAATCCATCGGCAAGCAGATCCAACTTTTGTCGCGCGGCACCGACATTCTGGTCGCAACACCGGGCCGCTTGATCGACCTGATGGAGCGGCGCGCAGTTCACCTGAACACCGCCAAACACCTGGTGTTGGACGAGGCGGATCAGATGCTCGACATGGGTTTCATTCATGCCTTGCGCAAAATCGCGCCCCAACTGGGCAGTCCGCGCCAAACCATGCTGTTCTCGGCAACTATGCCCAAGCAGATGGAAGAGCTCAGCCAAGCCTATCTGACAGCGCCCCAGCGCATCCAAGTGGCCCCTCCGGGCAAGGCGGCGGACAAGGTCACCCAATGCCTTCACTATGTGGAGAAAAGCGCCAAAGCGACCGAGTTGCGCCGCGTGCTCGACCGGGATCGTGACGCGCTGACCCTGGTTTTCGCGCGCACCAAACATGGGGCCGAACGGCTGAAAAAAGGGTTGGTGGCTGATGGGTATGCCGCGGACTCCGTCCATGGCAACAAAACCCAAGGACAGCGCGACCGGGCGATCAAGGCGTTTAAAACGGGGGCTGTGCGCATTCTGGTGGCCACGGATGTGGCCGCACGGGGCATCGACATTCCCGGCGTGGGCTTTGTGATCAACTATGACCTGCCCGAAGTGCCCGAGAATTACGTGCACCGCATTGGGCGCACCGCCCGCGCTGGGCGCGAGGGCGAAGCGATTGCGTTCTGCGCGGCTGACGAGTTGGGCCTGTTGCGGCAAATCCAAAAACTAATGGGGATCGAGATCCCGGTGGCCAGCGGCGAGCGTCCTGCGGCCGAGCCGGCCGAGCCGAGCCCTGCACGCCGCCGCCGTCGGGGCCCACCGCGCAACGGAAACGGGGAGGCCCCACGCCATGGGGACACACCTGCCAAATCCGGCCCGCCGAAGCGCCGCCGCCGTGCGCGCAACAAAGCGGCCTAGCTCGGGCAAACCGGGCGCACCGCTCTGACCTCATACGTTTGGCTTTGACGCGCGCGCAGGCGACCCTGCGCGCGCGTTCATATTTTTGCCCTTGTCCTGACACTTTGAAACCATGGCCGCGTGTACTACACGAAAGCATAAGGTCCAGGCAGGCGCGCGCGCAGGCGCGGGGTGCGGGCCACAGTCCAAGCGTAGGGGCCTTGTATGAAAATCTCTCATCGCGACATCGGTGACGCGTTTGCGCCCTTGGTCATTGCCGAGATCGGGATCAACCATGGCGGCGACCTGGATGTAGCGCGCCACATGGTCAGCCTTGCCGCAGCTTCGGGTGCGGAATGCATCAAGCACCAGACCCATTTCGTCGAGGACGAGATGACCGAAGAGGCGAAAACCATCTTCCCGCCCAATGCGGACATGTCGATCTGGGATGTCATGGCCTCTTGCGCGCTGTCGCGCGAGGATGAGATCGCCCTCAAAGCGCATACCGAAAGCCTGGGCCTGATCTATATCTCCACACCGTTTTCCCGTGCCGCTGCGGATTTTCTGGCCTCCATCGATGTGCCCGCCTTCAAGATCGGCTCGGGCGAGGCGGACAACATTCCGCTGATCCGCCACATTGCGGGCTTTGGCAAACCGGTCATCATGTCCACAGGCATGCAAACGATCCAGAGCATCGGCGCCTCGGTCCAGGTGCTGCGTGATGCGGGCGTGCCATTTGCGCTGCTGGAATGTACGAACCTTTACCCCTCGCCGCCCGAGATTGTCTCGCTGTCGGGCGTCACCGAGTTGAAGGTGGCGTTCCCGGATGCGGTTGTTGGCTTTTCGGACCATTCCATCGGGCCGGACATGGCGCTGGCCTCTGTCGCGCTGGGGGCTTGTGTGTTGGAGCGGCACTTTACCGACACGCGCTATCGCCCGGGGCCTGACATCTCGTGCTCTATGGATCCAGCTGAACTGCGCCATTTGATCGACCGCTCCCGCGAGATCCACACCGCATTGCATCGGCCCAAGGCCCGCAGTGCGCCGGAAGAGGCGGTGTATCGCTTTGCCCGTGGCTCCATCGTAGCGGATCGGGATCTGGAGGCGGGGGTTGTTCTGGACGCCCAAGACATCTGGGCCCGCAGGCCCGGCAGTGGCGAGATCCCGGCGGATCAGTTCGATGCGGTTGTGGGGCGCAAGCTGACCCGGGCGCTGCCACGCAACACGCAAATCAAATGGTCGGACTTGGCCTAAATGACCCAAGGATCGCCCCTCTCGCGAAGCCTTTTGTTCGTCACGGGCACCCGGGCGGATTTTGGCAAGCTTGAACCCCTAGCCGCGCGGGCCGCCCAAGATGGGCACCGGGTCACGTTCTTTGTGACCGGTATGCACATGATGGAAAAATACGGGCTGACCAAGATCGAGGTGCATCGCTCTGGCCAGTTCCAGGTGGTCGAGTACATGAACCAGCGCGAAGGCGACCCCCAAGACATCGTGCTGGCCAAAACTGTGATCGGCTTTTCGGATGTGCTGCAAGAAGCGCCACCTGATCTTGTGCTGGTCCATGGGGATCGGATCGAGGCGCTGGCCTGCTGCCTGGTCTGCGCCACCAATTATATCCCGTGCGCCCATATCGAAGGGGGCGAGGTGTCAGGCACCATCGACGAGATCTTTCGCCATTGTAACACCAAGCTGGCCAGTGCCCATCTGGTCAGTTCCAAAGACGCGCGCGCGCGGGTGCTGCGCCTGGGTGAGCGGGCGGACCGGGTGCATGTCATCGGCTCGCCAGAGCTTGACACCCACGCACAGCCCACGGGTGTAACCCTGGATCAGGTGCGCGCGCGGTATGCGATTTCAGCGCAAGACTATGGCATTTGCGTCTTTCATCCCGTGACGTCGGAGCGCGAGACCATTGGCGCCCAGGCCCAGGCCCTGTTTGGCGCATTGGAGGCGTCGGATCGGTATTTCGTGGTGATCCGTCCCAACAATGATCCCGGTGCTCAGGAGATCAACAGGGTTATCGATGCGCTACCGCCCCAGCGGTTTCGCGTCCTGCCCTCGATGCGGTTCCTTTATTTCTCAGAGCTGATGCGCAACGCAGCGGTGATCCTGGGCAATTCCAGCATGGGGGTGCGTGAGGCGCCCTTTATGGGTGTGCCATCCTTTGATGTGGGCACCCGGCAGGCCAATCGCGCCCAGGCCGCCTCCCTGATCAGCGGCTCGGCCCTGGATGGGGCGGGGATCGCTGCCTTTCTGGACAGCTATTGGGGCAAGCGGTTCGCGCGGCACACAGGCTTTGGCGCGGGCAATGCGGCGGAGCGGTTCGCCGATCTGCTGCGCGACCCTGGGTTTTGGGACATGCCTTTGCAAAAGCATTTCGAGGATGCGGGCACGGATGGCTGACGGGGATGTGGCCATTGTGCCGGTCAGGGCAGGTTCCAAAGGGTTGGCAGGCAAAAACCTCAAACCCTTTGCGGGCGAGCCTTTGTATCTGCGCGCGGTGCGCCAGGGGCTGCGGGTGGCGCCACGCTGCATTGTCACCACGGACAGCCAGGATATCTTGGCCAGCACGCCGCCCCAAGGCTGCACCTTGCACCCCAGGCCTGCGCAGCTTGCCGTGGACAGCACTCCCATGGCCCCGGTGCTCAGCGATGTGATCGCGGCATGTGGCCTTGCCGCAAGCCGGGTTGTGCTGCTGCAACCCACCTCGCCCCTGCGCTTGGATGCGGATGTCGAGGACGCGCTTCGGCTGCACGCCGCC
>JBCBNR010000212.1:0-5596 GCA_039821665.1 Pseudomonadota bacterium | reverse complement strand
GGCTGGCGCGCCATCTGGGCATCAGCCGGCTGACTGTCACGCTCGCCTATCAAGAAATGGTGGCCGAGGGTTACTTGGAGGGGCGCGGGCGCTCGGGCTACTACATTGCCGACACTGCCCCGGTGCCGGAATTGTCGGCCCAAGGCCCCTCGCCCCGGTCCGAGGTGGATTGGATCGCCCATTTGCCCAGCCAAACCGCCCCCCTGCCTTTCGTCGAGAAAGACCCGAATTGGCGCAGCTTCCCCCATCCGTTCGTTTATGGCCAGACGGACCCCACACTGTTCAATCACTCCGCCTGGCGGGCCTGCGCGCACGAAGCCTTGGGCCTGCGCGACATCGACAGCCTGACCTCGGATTATGCCGCGCGCGATGACCCGCAATTGGTCGATTTTATCGTCCGCCAGACCTTGCCCAGGCGTGGCATTGCCGCGGCTCCTGAGGAGGTGTTGATCACCGCAGGGGCGCAAAACGCCCTGTGGCTGGTGGCCAACCTTCTGCACGGCACCCGGGCCCATGCAGTGGTGGAGGACCCAGGCTATCCAGGTTTGCGCGCGGTTCTGCAAAGACTGGGCACAACAACGACCCCGGTCGAGGTGGATAAGGACGGTCTGCCCCCCGATGCCATCCCACCCGGTGCCACGGCCGTTTATGTCACGCCGTCACACCATGCACCGACCACGGTGACCATGCCCATGGCCCGCCGCCGCGCCCTTCTAGAGCGGGCAAGCCAAGCGAACTTTCTTCTGATCGAAGATGATTACGAGTTCGAGATGTCCTTTGCCGCCCCGCCTACGCCTGCGCTGAAATCAATCGATACCAAGGGGCGGGTCATCTATGTCGGCAGCTTTTCCAAATCGCTCTTTCCGGGGCTGCGGTTGGGCTATCTGGTTGCCCCGAAACCGGTGATTGCGGCGGCCCGCGATCTGCGCTCGGTCACCTTGCGCCACCTGCCGGGGCACATCCAACGCACGACCGCCTACTTCCTGGCTCGCGGGCATTACGATGCGCTGATCCGACGGTTGCGCGAAACCTATGCCCAGCGCCGCGCCACCATGGCCGCCGAGATTGCCCGCGCAGGCCTGCGGATGGCCCAGCATCCAGGCACGGGCGGCACCAGTTTTTGGATGCATGCCCCCGACGGCACCGACACCAACGAACTGGCCCAAAAGCTTCGCCCGGCCGGGGTTTTGATCGAGCCGGGCGCGCCCTTCTTTTTCACCCCGCCCGCGCGCTGCGCCTATTACAGGCTTGCCTATTCATCGGTCTCAACCACGCGCATCGGCCCTGGTTTGCACAAGATCGCAGCCGCCTTGCGCTAAATCCTCGGTTGGAAACGAATGCTTTACTTTGTCGGCCTAGAGCGGCGAGCAGCATAAGTAAAGGACGGCCATGGATACGCGATGGACATTCGTATTGGGGGCGCAATGCGCGGTCGCCTTTGCGCTGGCCCTCGATGGCCATTGGACCGCCTTGGGCATGGTGTTGTGCGTTCTGGCAGCGATGGCGCTGCTTGTGTTGCGTGAGGGGGAAAGGCGCGCTGAAATCGCCCTTGCACCGGTGGTTGACGCGGGCGCGCTGGACGCTGGCCCCATGGCGGATCCACCGCTCCCGCCTGACCATGACACCGTCAATTCAGATGCTTTGGTTGCATTTTTCGACAGGCTCAATGCGGGCGATCTCACCGCCCGCCTGGAGGAGGGAGAGATCGCTTTTGCAAAGCGCGCCAACTCCGCCGTCACTCAGTTGCAAACCTCCATTGACGAGGCGTTGGCCCTGTCCGACTTGATGTCCCATGGCGACCTTTCCACCGAGGCGAATGGCCAGTACCAAGGCAGCCTTAAACTGCTAAAAGACGCCCTCAACGCGGTTCAGACCGGCCTGAAGGCGATGATTTTAAGTTCGCGCAAAATGGCGCAGGCAGTTGCTTTCAAAGCCGAACAATCGGTCGAGATTACCGAGACGTTGCGCACACAACTCAAACGACAATCGGAAGCCCTGGACAGTTTCGAAGCGGATATCGGGGTTATGGGTACGCGCGTGGAAGATGTGGATGCGCAAGTAGGCCTTTGCCACAGCGTCACGTCAGACACCTTGTCGACCGTCGAGGACGGCGCCAAAACAAGTGCGGAGGCGCGAGAGGCCCTGTCGCGCATGCAGCGCGACAGTGGCGAGATCGAAGGGATGCTCGAACTGATCGAATCCATCGCTCAACAGACCAATCTGCTTGCCGTAAACGCCTCGATCGAAGCAGCCCGCGCGGGCCAGGCCGGTCGTGGCTTTGCGGTGGTCAGCGAAGAGGTCAAAGTTCTGGCCAACCGCGCGTCGGAGGCCGCCGCCGGCATCCGAGATGTGATGGAGCGGACGTCGTCTTCTGTCGCAGATTGCGCCCGGCTGGTGAGCCAGACCGGCGAGGTGATGGACAAAGTCGTCTCGCAAGTGTCCGAGATCAACGCGGCCAATGCCCGGATCAAGCTTGTAGGCGCAAAACAGGACGTGACCCTCAGCGACAGTCGCGACAGCCTGCGCGATGTCCAAGCCCGGTTCGTGGAGGCGGATCAATTGGTGCAAGAGGCGACGGTCGCTGCACAAGCTGTGGGCGATTTGTCTCAAGATCTGACCAAAGATCTTGCGCGCTTTAGGTTTGTGGATGCCACTATGATGCGCGAGATCAAGGCCCGCTCGGCCGTGGCGCAACAGCGCTTCGAGGACGGTTTGGACCGGGGATTGATCAGCGAGGAAGACCTCTTTTCGCTCGACTATACCCCCGCCCCCGGCGGTGCGCCGGGCCAATTCGTAGCACCTTGCACCGCCTTCACCGACAGGGTGCTGCCGGACCTTTTGGAAAGCGCGCTAGAGATACACGACGGTGTGATATTTTCGGCCGCTATGACACGCGATGGATACCTGCCCACGCACAATCACAGATTCTCACAAAAACCCCGGGCGGAGGATCCGGTTTGGACCATGGCCCATGCCCGCAACCGACGCTTTTTTCGCGACCGGGTCGGTGCAAATGTTGGCCTCTCGACGGAGCCGGTTTTGGTGCAATCCTACCGACGCGACATGGGGGGCGGAAATTTTGTGACGATGAAGGACATCTCAGCCCCGATCACTGTAAAAGGGCGCCATTGGGGTGGTCTGCGCATCGGATACCGGGACCCCTCCTCGGCCGCCGACACCCAGGCGCAACCGCCAAAGGAAAGGCTGAGCACGGAGCCCTTGAAACACCCCGTGGCCAAGCCCGCGTAATCGATCGCTGTGCGTTTCCTGCTAGGCAGGGAAACCGCATCTATAGAAATCCGCGCGCGAAACGTGCCGCGCTTGCCTATGTTTGCAACTGACAGCGGTGCCTCGCGCGAAACCATGCTATGGCCCACGTCAGGTCTTGGCGCTTTGCCCCACCAATGCCCAAGGGCAACTTTCAAGGGTTTGTTATCCCCAGGCCCGGTGGGGCGGCAGCGCCCGCCCGAGGGTCTTGCGTCTGGGACTGGTGGAGTTTGTCATGGGCGAACCAGTTTGCTGCACAAACACGACGGTCACGCTTTGGCACAAAACCGAGACCAAAGGTTTCTTTCCAAGCGCCATCTGGACTTAGTTGAGGCGTCTTTTGGCCCTAATGCTATTAGGCGTCCCAGGGCAAAACATCTTAAACTCAAAAAAAGCGAAACCCCCAAGAGGAGGAATGCGCCCGTGACCCGGATGACCACCGAAGAAGCCTTCGTCAAAACCCTGCAGATGCATGGCATCGAGCATGCCTTTGGGATCATCGGCTCGGCCTTCATGCCGATTTCCGACCTTTTCCCACGCGCTGGCATCACGTTTTGGGACGTGGCTCATGAGGGCAATGGCGGCATCATGTGCGATGGCTACACCCGTGCAAGCGGCAAAATGGCCATGTGCATCGCCCAAAACGGCCCTGGCATCACCAATTTCGTGACCGCGATCAAAACCGCCTATTGGAACCACACGCCGATGCTGCTGGTGACCCCTCAGGCCGCCAACAAAACCATTGGCCAGGGCGGTTTCCAAGAGGTCGAGCAAATGGCGCTTTTCAAAGATATGGTCTGCTACCAAGAAGAGGTGCGCGACCCCAGCCGCGTGGCCGAGGTTCTCAACCGCGTCATCGAAAAGGCCCACCGGTTCTCGGCGCCCGCGCAGATCAACATGCCCCGGGACTACTGGACGCAAGTGGTCGATATCGAGCTACCTCCCATCGTGCGGTTGGAGCGTCAGGGCGGCGGCGCCCAGGCCATCGCCGAGGCCACCAAGCTGCTGGCAAGCGCCAAGTTCCCGGTCATCCTCAATGGCGCGGGCGTCGTGCTGGCCGGAGCCATCCCTGAGACGATCAAGCTGGCCGAAGCGCTTGAAGCGCCGGTCTGCTGTGGCTACCAGCACAACGACGCCTTCCCCGGCTCGCACCCGCTGCACGCAGGGCCCTTGGGCTATAACGGCTCGAAGGCAGGGATGGAGCTGATCTCCAACGCCGATGTGGTCCTGGCTTTGGGCACCCGCCTCAACCCGTTTTCCACCCTGCCCGGCTATGGCATCGATTATTGGCCCAAAGACGCGGCCATCATCCAGGTGGACATGAACCCCGACCGGATCGGCCTGACCAAAAAGGTCACCGTAGGGATCTGCGGCGACGCCAAACAGGTGGCCCAGGCCATCCTCGACGGCCTGCCCGAGGGTGCGGGCGACGAAGGCCGGGCGGAGCGCCGCGCGAAGATCGAAACCACCAAATCGCGCTGGCTGCAGCAGCTTGCCTCGATGGACCACGAGGATGACGATCCCGGCACCAGCTGGAACCACGACGCGCGCAGTCGCCAGCCCGAGCATATGAGCCCGCGCATGGCCTGGCGTGCGATCCAATCGGCGCTGCCCAAAGACGCGATCATCAGCTCGGACATCGGCAACAACTGTGCCATCGGCAACGCCTATCCGACCTTCGATGAGTCCCGTAAATACCTGGCACCAGGCCTCTTTGGTCCCTGCGGCTATGGCTTCCCCGCGATCTTGGGTGCCAAAATCGGCCAGCCGGACGTGCCCGTGGTGGGCTTTGCCGGCGACGGCGCCTTTGGCATCTCGATGAACGAGATGACCGCCTGCGCGCGCGAGGAGTGGCCGGCCATCACTATGGTCATCTTCCGCAACTACCAATGGGGCGCGGAGAAACGGAACACCACCTTGTGGTACGACAACAACTTTGTTGGCACCGAGTTGGACCCGCATCTGAGCTATGCCCGTGTGGCCGAAGGCTGCGGGCTCAAAGGTGTGACTGCACGCACCATGGACGAGGTTAAGGATCTGCTGACCGAGGCGGTGCGCGCGCAAATGGACGACGGCGTGACCACCTTTATCGAGGTGATCCTGAACCAAGAGCTGGGCGAGCCCTTCCGCCGCGACGCCATGAAGGCGCCCAACGCGGTCGCAGGCATCGACCCTGCGGATTTCGTGCCGCAGCAACCCGCCTAAACGCGGGCCGGTTTTGCCCTCATCCCAACCCAAGGCAGAGCGCCGCATTCTGGTGCTCAATGCCGGATCCAGCTCCATCAAGTTCGCCGTCTTTGACGGCGGGCTTGCGGCGCAGTTGACCGGT
>JBCBNR010000211.1:0-5604 GCA_039821665.1 Pseudomonadota bacterium | reverse complement strand
GCACAGGGGCTGAGCTTCGGCGCGGAACTGGAGCGTATCGGTTGGCGGGGCGAAGAAGAGGTGGGCGCGCGCCAGATGCACACGTTTTTCGAGCTGCATATCGAGCAAGGCCCCATCCTAGAGGCCGAGGGCCTGGATGTGGGCATCGTCACCCACGGTCAGGGCACCCGCTGGGTGCAATGCACGATCACCGGGCGCGAAAGCCACACAGGGTCCACCCCCATGGGGATGCGCCGCAACGCGGGCCGCGGGCTCGCCCAGATCACCGAGTTGGTGCACGAGATCGCCATGTCCCACCAGCCGGATGCGGTTGGGGCCATCGGGCATATCGATGTCTATCCGAACTCTCGCAACATCATTGCGGGCCAGGTGGTGTGCACCATTGATTTTCGCAGCCACCGCCAAGAGGTGCTGGACGCCATGCTCGCCCGCTTCGAGGCAACGGCGCCAGAGCTGTGCGAGGCCCTGGGGCTGAGCCTGGAGACCGAGATCGTCAGCGCCTTTGACCCGCCGGAGTTTGACGCAGGCTGCGTGGCGGCCCTGCGCACGGCTGCTCAGACCTTGGGCTATTCGCACCGGGATATCGTTTCGGGTGCGGGCCATGATGCCTGTTGGATCAACAAGGTCGTGCCCACGGCGATGGTCATGTGCCCCTGCGTGGACGGTCTGTCCCATAACGAGGCGGAAGAGATCACCAAGGACTGGGCCGCAGCGGGCACCAACGTCCTGATGCACGCGGTCCTGGACACGGCCCAAGTGGTGGCCTGACCCCCCCAAAACGGAGAGCGCAATGAGCAAGGTTATCAAAGGTGGGACAATCGTCACGGCGGATCGCAGCTTTCGCGCGGATGTGCTGATCGAGGGCGGGGTGATCGCTCAGATCGGTGAGAACCTTGCCGGTGACGAGGTGATTGACGCCTCGGGCGCCTATGTCATCCCCGGTGGCATCGATCCGCACACCCATCTGGAAATGCCCTTTATGGGCACCACGGCGGACGAGACGTTTTTGTCCGGCACCTGGGCTGCGGCCACGGGCGGGACGACGATGATCGTGGATTTCTGCTTGCCGGGCGAAGATGGGTCGATCGTATCGGCGATCAACGAATGGCACCGCAAGTCCGCGCCGCAGATCGCCTCGGACGTGGGCTATCACATGGCGATCACCGGCTGGAACGAGACGATCTTTGCAGAGATGCAAACCGCCGTTGAGATGGGCGTGAACTCGTTCAAGCACTTCATGGCCTATAAAGGCGCGCTGATGGTGGAGGATGACGAGATGTTCGCGTCCTTTACCCGCTGTAAGGAGCTGGGCGCGCTGCCCCTGGTGCACGCAGAAAACGGCGACATTATACAAGAGCTGCAGCAGAAATATCTCGCCCAAGGGATAACCGGGCCCGAGGCGCATGCCTATTCGCGCCCGC
The DNA here is from genome assembly GCA_039821665.1 of Pseudomonadota bacterium. Classification (GTDB taxonomy): domain Bacteria; phylum Pseudomonadota; class Alphaproteobacteria; order Rhodobacterales; family Rhodobacteraceae; genus CANLSM01. Next base: position 4,183 of record JBCBNR010000211.1, on the reverse strand, counting down.
CCGAGGTGGAAGGCGAGGCGGTCAACCGGGCCATCATGATCGCGGATGCAGCCGAGGTGCCGCTTTACGTCGTGCACGTGTCTTGCGAGCAGGGGCACGAGGCGATCCGGCGCGCGCGCCAAAAGGGCATGCGCGTCTATGGCGAGCCGCTGATCCAGTTCCTGACCCTCGATGAGGGCGAGTATTTCAACAAGGATTGGGAACATTCGGCGCGCCGCGTCATGTCCCCGCCTTTCCGGTCCAAAGAGCATCAAGACGGGCTTTGGGCGGGGCTTGCCGCGGGTTCTCTACAGGTGGTGGCCACGGACCACTGCGCCTTTGGGACCGAGAAAAAGCGTATGGGATTGGAGGATTTCACCCGTATCCCCAATGGCACAGGCGGGCTGGAGGACCGGTTGGCGGTGCTTTGGACCACAGGCGTCGAGACGGGGCGCATCACGCCCGAGGAGTTTGTGGCCGTCACCTCCACCAACATCGCCAAGATCCTCAACATCTATCCCCAAAAGGGCGCGTTGGTGCCCGGTGCGGACGCGGACATCGTGGTGTGGGATCCCACGATCTCGAAGACCATCACCGCCGCACAGCAGAAATCTATCATCGACTACAATGTGTTTGAGGGGATGGAGGTGACGGCCCAAGCCCGCCACACCCTCAGCCGTGGCGAGGTGATCTGGTCCTGGGGCCAAAACAGCCAGCCGCAACCGGGACGGGGCCGTTTCGTGCCGCGCCCCGCCTTCCAGTCGGCCCACAAGGCGCTGAGCCAGTGGAAAGCGCTGAACACCCCGCGCAAGATCGAGCGGGATCCGATGAACATCCCAAGCGGGATCTGATCGGACCCGCCCACGCGTGGCGCGGCGATAATCAGGGCGCCTGCGATCTGCCTGCGCGGCAAGCAGCGGGCGAACATTTCGCGCTTTGCTGCGAGCGGGGCGTTCGTTTTCATAGCCCCAAGCGGCCGACCACCCTAGCGTTGGACCAGCAATTGAGGAGACCACAATGTCACATTTTGAGACGGCGCAGGCGTTTTTTGAGGCATGCGAGACGGGCAAAGGCTGGGGCGCGTGTGCCCAATACTGCACGCCCGAGGCGAGTTTTGCTTGCCAAGCCGACGCCTTGGCAGAGACCAAAACCCTGGCGGCCTATTGCGATTGGATGCAAGGTTTGCTGACCCCGATCCCCGATGGTCACTACGTTCTCAGCGCCTTTGCCTTTGACGACGCGCGGTCGACGGCGGTGGCGAGTGCGCAGTTCTGTGGCACCCAGACGGGCGAAGGTGGCCCGGTGCCCCCTACGGGCCAGGCGGTTGCGTCCGATTATGCCTATGTGATGGTGTTTGAGGGCGACAAGATCAGCCATATGACCAAAATCTGGAACGACCTGCAGGCGCTTCGGGCTTTGGGCTGGGCCTAAACTCGCTGGTGCAGTCTTCAATTGGTCGGGTGGGGCTGTCCGCTTTCCGGGGGGCACAGCCCACGCTCGGCCAAAGAGCGCACGAAATGCAGGGTCAGGCTTTCGCGCCGGGATTTGTCGGGCCAGACCGCGTAGATCCCAAGCTCGCGCAAGTGCCAGTCGGGCAGCAGGGTGACCAACCGCCCCTCATCCACCCCGCGCTTGGCTAAGAACGAGGGCAGGATGGTCACCCCCATATTCTCCACCGCGAAGTGATAAACCGCATCAATGCTGTCCACTTCGATCTGCGCATTTCCGGACACTTTCTGACGCTCCCCGGTGGAGGACGTGAACTCGGTTATGTCCGACCGCTGGTGGTAGCGGATCCAATCCCAGTCCTCTAGGTCACTGGGCGTTTGCGGGACTGGGCGCGTGGCGGCATACTCTTTGCCCGCGACCAGCACCCGCTGCCCCTCCGCCAGTTTGCGCGACATCATCGCGCTGTCATCCAACCAACCGACGCGGATGTTCACATCAAACCCATCTTCGATCAGACTGACAGTGCGATCCGTGTAGACCACCGAAAACGCCACATTGGGATGCTGTTTGGCAAAGGCCGCGATGGCCGTGGACAGCGGACCCGCAGTCAGAAACGCGGGCAGCGAGATGCGCAACGCGCCCACGGGTTCCAACGACAGGGCGTTTAGCGCGTCCAACCCGGCCTCGGCGCTGCGAAGCATCTCGACCACTTTGGCGTGAAAAACGCGCCCCTCATTGGTCAGCGAGATCTTGCGAGTGGTCCGGTAGAGCAGGGTGGCGCCCAAAAACGCCTCCAGATCCGAGACAATTTCGCTGACGCGCGAGGGGGCAAGCCCAACGGCTTTGGCTGCCCCGCGAAACGATCCCTCGTCCACCACCCGGGCGAAGATTGCCATATGTCGAAGTTGGTCGATCATTGTTCGCCCATGCCAAGTAATTTTGCGTAGAACACAACTTTATCCGAATGATCCGGGGCCGCATAGCTTTGATCCCCGCCTTACCCGCTGGCGTCGTGGAGCGGGGGAGAGGCCGCGCCCCGTCCCTGGCGCGGCGCAGGTTGCGGATGGTCTCAACTCAAACCGTGCATAAAGCTTTCGGGGATTGTTCCGTTTGGCGGAACTATAAAGTCTGAAATGGCCGAATAGGCAGGCTTCCAAGCCCCGCCTAGAGTTTTTCCATTCTGTTGGAGACCGCAGAGATGGACAAGGTGGCTTACTTCCCCACGGACCGCGCGCAGCATTACGTTAAATCCCTGTGTCAGCATTTCTCCCGGCGGGTAGAGGCCCGGTGGACCGACACGGAAGGCTGGGTTCAGTTTCCGTTTGGCCGGTGCGACATGCAGGCTTCTGCATCCGGTCTGAATTTGACGGCGTCTGCCACCGATGCGGCCGGTCTGGGCCAGGTGGTGGAGGTCGTGACCAGTCATCTTGACCGCTATGCGTTTCGCGAGAACCCCCAGCTTGACTGGCGCGCGCTGCCCGCACCCGGGCGGCAGTTTGAACAAACAAAAGACTAGGCGCGCCACATCCTCAAAACACCCACACCCAAACCCGCGCCACCGGCGCTTTGCCAAAAGAGAGATCAGACATGCATCGCAGAACCCTTTTGACAGCAACCCTTGCGGGCGCGCTCGCAACCCTTCTTGGCCACCATGCAGGAGCACAAACAATGGATGCCACATCTCAAGCCTCATTTGACACAGTCATGGCCTTTATGGCCGCGATGAACGAAGGCCCCGAGGCGATGAGCCCGCTGATGGCCGACGATATGGTCTGGCACAACGAAGGCGACAGCACGCTGCCTTGGATCGGGGAGACCAAGGGCAAGGACGCGATCTTTGAGTTTCTGGGCGTCTTTGGGGCCAATTTACAGACGACCAAATGGGAAAACACCGACGCCTTTGCCTCGGGCGATACGGTCGCGGTCTTTGGTGTGATGAACGGCATCACCCCCCATTCGGGGCAAGAGATCGGGGAGTTTTCCTTCGCCCTGCGCGCCAAGGTCCGCGATGGCCAGGTGGTGCTGTGGCACTGGTTCGAAGACAGCTTTGCGGTCAGCCAAGCCTATCACGGGCGCTCGTAGACCCGCGCATCGGGACCGGGCGGATCCATAACAAACCAACCGCCCGGCCCCGCCGACCTTACTACAAAAACAGGAGAGACATGTGATGACCTACCCCCTTACGCGCGCAGCGATTGCCCTAGGCCTGGGCGCTGTTCTTGCGGCTTGCAGCCCGATGATGTCCACGGGCACACCGCCCACAACGCTCGACCAAGCGGTCAACCTGTTCGAGAGCGGCGTCGCTACCGGCGGGGCCATGCTGACCGTTGATGCGGGGGGTCCTGTGGCAATCACGGACGCGGTGGAATTGCCGAAATTTGCCTTTGCCGTCTATGACGTGGACGTAAGCGAGGACAGCGTGACCATGACTTTGGTGGCCGATTTGGCCAAGCTGCAGGTCACGCTTTATGACGCGACCACCTTCGATCGCTACTATTTTGCGTTCGATCAGGAGGTCACATCGGCCACACTGTCGGGCACCACGGACCCGAATTTTAACGCCGAGGTGGAGATTGTCGCCCCAGGCACGACCATCACGGCAGCGGGGGCGTTCGTGGACGGCTTGCCGACCGAGTTCACCTTGGAAAACGGCGGCATCCTGGTGACCATGGGCGAAGGGACCGATCTGACAAAGATCACCGAAAACGGCGGCGCGTTGACCGTCGATTTCTAAGCCGATTGTGCGACCGGGGGG
>JBCBNR010000210.1:0-5748 GCA_039821665.1 Pseudomonadota bacterium | reverse complement strand
GATTGAGTTGCTGGGCTATCTGGCTGCGGGATCGATGATCTTCACCTTCTCGGCCCGCTCTCCCATCATCTTGCGTTTGCTGGGGCTTATGGGAAATGTTCTGTTTATCTCCTACGCAGCCGCGCTTGATCTGTTCCCGGTGCTGTTGCTGCACGGCTTTTTGCTGCCGCTGAACCTGCGCAAGATGTATTTGGAGATCCAGGCCCATCTGCAGGAACGGGCGCGCAAGCGCTACCGGATCGCGGAAGTGATGCGCAGGCGGCGATAAGACGCCCCTGCCCGACCCTATATATTGAGTTTACCCCCCCTTCTCTGCCATACTGCTTGAAAACGAGCACATAACTTTCAGGCAGAGCGACCATGGCAGATCCCGCCAAAAAATCCGATCTGTTCGCAAGCGACGCGGCAGAGGCAGCCTATGACGCATCCTCCATCGAAGTGTTGGAGGGGTTGGAGGCGGTGCGCCTGCGCCCGGGCATGTATATTGGCGGCACGGATGAACGAGCTCTGCACCACCTGGTGGCCGAGGTGTTGGACAACGCCATGGACGAGGCCGTGGCGGGCCACGCCAACCGCATCGAGGTGGAGTTTCACGGCGATCACTCGGTCACGATCCGTGACAATGGGCGTGGCATTCCGGTGGACCCGCATCCAAAGTTTCCCAACAAATCCGCGTTGGAGGTGATCCTGTGCAACCTCCACTCGGGCGGTAAGTTTTCGGGCAAGGCCTATCAGACCTCGGGCGGGTTGCACGGCGTGGGCATCTCGGTGGTTAACGCCCTGTCGGACACCGTTGTGGTGGAAGTCGCGCGCAATCGCACATTGTACCGGCAAAGTTTTTCCCGCGGCATTCCCCAGGGCCCGGTGGAGGAGTTGGGTGCAACCCCGAACCGGCGTGGCACCTCCGTCACCTTTCACCCGGACGCGCAAATCTTTGGGGCCAGTGCCCGGCTGAAACCGGCGCGTCTTTACACCATGGTCCGCTCGAAGGCGTATCTCTTCTCGGGCGTGGTGATCCGTTGGAAATGCGACCCCTCAACGCTGGGCGATGACACACCACCCGAGGCTGAGTTTCATTTTCCGGGGGGCTTGGCCGACTATCTGTCGGATCGCCTGACGGGGGCTGTGACCTATGCGGATGCCCCTTTCAGCGGCAAGGTCGAATTTGCCGAAAAGTTTGGGCCCGACACCATCGGTTCGGTCGAATGGGCCATCAACTGGACACCTGTGCGCGATGGCTTCGTGCAATCCTATTGCAACACTGTGCCTACGCCAGAAGGGGGCACCCATGAAGGGGGGTTCTGGGCCGCAATCCTGAAGGGCATTCGGGCCTATGGCGAACTGGTAAACACAAAGAAAGCCGCCCAAATCAGCCGCGAGGATCTGATTTCCGGTGGGTGTGCGCTGATCTCGGTGTTCATCCGCGAGCCAGAGTTTGTCGGTCAAACCAAGGACCGCCTTGCCACGACGGAGGCCGCCCGTTTGGTGGAGGCCGCGGTGCGCGACCGTTTCGACACTTGGCTTGCGGGCGACACCAAGGCGGCCGGTGCGATCCTAGATTTCCTGGTGCTGCGCGCCGAGGAGCGGTTGCGCCGCCGTGCGGAGAAGGAAACGGCCCGCAAGACCGCCACGAAAAAGCTGCGCCTGCCCGGCAAACTGGTCGACTGTTCGGCCACCAACCGTGAGGGCACGGAGTTGTTTCTGGTCGAAGGCGACAGCGCTGGCGGCTCGGCGAAACAAGCCCGCAACCGTGCCACGCAAGCCATCTTGCCCCTGCGCGGCAAAATCCTGAACGTTCTCGGGGCCGCGTCCTCCAAGCTCAGCCAAAATGCGGAACTGAACGATCTGTGCCAAGCTATGGGCGTCGGTTTGGGGACAAAGTTCAACATCGAAGATCTGCGCTACGACAAGATCATCATCATGACCGACGCGGACGTGGATGGCGCCCATATCGCGGCGCTGTTGATGACGTTCTTCTTTACCCAGACGCGCCCCTTGATCGATCAGGGGCACCTCTATCTCGCCTGCCCGCCGCTCTTTCGCCTGACGCAAGGTGCGCGGCGCGTCTATGCCATGGACGAGGCCGAGAAGGATCGCCTATTGGAAACGGGCCTGGGCGGGCGCGGCAAGATCGACATCTCGCGCTTCAAAGGGTTGGGCGAGATGGACGCCAAAGACCTTAAAGAGACCACGATGAACCCCGCCACCCGCAAGCTGATCCGGGTGGAGATTGACGAAGATATCCCAGGCGAGACCAGCGACCTGGTGGAACGCCTGATGGGCAAAAAGCCTGAACTGCGCTTTGACTACATTCAGGAAAACGCCCAATTCGTGGAAGAACTGGACGTCTGAACGAAAGGGCTTGCGCCAGCGTCAAGCGCGCGTTCGCATCAATCCCAGGACCCCAAGGCCCGACAGCATCAACACCAAAGGGGCAGGCAACGGCACCTGAGGCACGTCTTTAGCTGTGGTCAGCGTCAACCCCCAGCCAAGGTCAAACACTTGGCCTGCGGCGTTGAACGAGATCACGGGGACCTCCACCATAAAGTTCTGAACCCCGGTCAGCGCCGCACCGCTAAGCAGGTCAGCCGACACGATGCTCGACACAGCCTTCAGGTCCGTGACAGTGGCAAGCCCGGTGGTGCTGCTGAGCAAACCCAAAGGGGCCGCAGGTGGCAGTTGGATCAAGGTGCTGGGATCCGAGGCCAGCGACACGACCCCCACAAGGCTGACCGATACATCGGTCAGGACCAGACCGCTCGGCACGCTGAACTCTACGGCATCCGCCCCATCCCCCACGACAGAGGTACAGCGCGCCTGCACATCAAAGCTTAGACACCTCAGCGACAGGCCGCCCGTGATGACATTCACCCCAGGCGACAGGGGCCCCACATCTGTTGCCGCCGCTAGGCTGTTGCCCAAGGCATCCGGATCGCCGGATACTTCGTTGAACACGAGGGTCGAGGCCAAGGCGCCAGTGCCGATCACAGCCGCCACCAGGGCACCAGCGCACATGTTTAAGACACGCATCAAATCACTCCGCTTCAAATCATCGAAGCGTATAAGAGGGTCGCAAATCCTATCAAGGATCTCGCTGGCGTTTGCGCAGTTTTCACAAATCAGATGGTAGGGTCGGCAGAGGGGCGATGCGCGTTCCCAAAAAAAGTTGAAGCCGGGTCGCAGATGCGACCCGGCTTCAGCATTTTGTCCGCGGCCCGAAGGCCAAAGCCTACTTAGGCTTTGCGGCGACCGACAAAGCCGATCAAGGCAACGCTGGACAGCATCAGCACCAGGGGTGCCGGAACGGGCACTGCCGTCACGGGGATGTCCACGCGGTTTGTCAGGACGATGTTAATGTCGCCTTTGCCAGAACCGGTTTGCTGAAAGCCACCGGCGATGTCGCCGCCAATGCCCGGGATCTCTTCGAAAGACGTCCAAGTGATCCAGGACGAAAAGCCGAAATCAGACGCAGGCTTCTTGTCGTTTGCACCGATGCCCAGCTGGCCCGGAGGGGACCCTGCCATCCGCACAAACTCAATCTTCGTGCCAGCCAGATCGCCCATGCCGGTCAGCGTGCCATTGCCCGCCGCCAGGTCGTACAGGTCCCAGTTGGCGATGTCAGCGCAGCTTCCGCCACACTTCAGCTGGCTCGCGGTGTAGCCACCGGTCTGCATGTAGTCGAACGTGGTGGACACCGTGAACTTGTCGTTGGTGTTCACGTTGTTCTGAATTGTCCCCGTCAACGTCGCGGTCTTTGCCGTGGTGTCGATGGTGAACTTGGCGTCTGTGCCAATGAACTGCCAATAGCGATCCGCACCGGATGCGCCCTGGAACCCTGGCAGCCAAAACGCATGCGAGTTGCCGCCGGATACCACCGACCCCACATCGTATTGACCAGAGTAGTTTGGTGTCGACAGAGCAGACGCACCAGTCGCCATGCCAACGAGCGTTGCAGCAACGGCTGCAATCTTAAAGATATTCATAAGTCCCCCAAAACGGTACGCAGATGATTTTTACATTTTTGGAGATATCAGCCCGTGAGTATACCGTCAAAGTTTCATAAGGGTAGGCTCGAAAGGCTAGGCCTATCCCCCGCACAAGCGAGGCTTTGACCACCTTCTATGAAAGGCCTGTAGGGTCGGTCATCAGCGCGCGCAGCCGCTCTGCCCCATCTCTAAGTACAGGCACCATGGTCAAAAGATCTCGCAAGGTTTTGCGTTGCAGGGGCGCATGGGTCGATAAGGTCGCCAAAACCCGGCCCGAGAGGTCCTGCACCGGCACAGCAACAGCTGCCATATTCTCCAAAAACTCTTCGTTATCTGTTGCATAGCCCTGTTTGCGGGTGACCTCCAACTCCGCCATCAACCGGGCCGTATCGGTCAGTGTGTTGGGCCCGAGAGATGTCAGCTTTAGGGCAGACAGAAGGGTCTGAAGATGCTTTTGCGGCAGCGAGGACAGAAACATTTTGCCGCTGGCCGTACAGTGGAACGGCACCTGGCTGCCCACAGGCAATTGGATGCGCAAGGGCCAGCTGGTCTCGACCCGGTCTAGATAGATCATCCCTTCCACATCGGGGACAGCGATGTTGCAAGTCTCGCCGATCTGGTCCGTCACTTGGCGTAGGATCGCAACTCGGGCGGTGCGGCTGGGCTCAAAGGCCTGAACATGGGCCGCCAGATGACGCAGTTTAGGACCGACCACATAGGCCCGCCCATCAAGATCACGTTGCAGATAGCCCTCCAACTCGGCGGTTTGGAACAGACGGTGGATGGTCGCCTTGGGCAGGCCCAACGCCTCGCCCACCTTCGCGGGAGAGGCGGCAACGCCGTGGCGCACCACCGCCTCGATCAATCTGAGCAGACGCAAATTGGTGGGAATCTGCCCCGATGCGTCCGCTGCGTCCTGCCCTTTGCTCAACACCATCTGACCTGTCTGGACCTTACCTATCAGGCAACAGGAACAGCGCCAGTTCAGGTGTCAGCGAGACCAAGATCCACACGCTGATCAGTGCCACCAAATATGGCACGGTGTAGCGCAGCAACCTGAAATAGGGCACGCCCGTAACACCAGACGCCACATAGAGGTTCAGACCATATGGTGGCGTGATAAACCCGATGGAGGCCCCCACCAAGAAGATCACCGAGAAGTGGATCGGATCCACCCCAACCGAGGCCGCAATGGGCGCCAAGATCGGGGCCAGGATGATCGTGACCGGCAAGCTTTCCAGGATCATGCCTGAAAAGAACACGATGGCCATGGCCGTGAACAGCACCGCATAATAGCCGCCCATGGAGGTCACAAAGTCCCCGATGACCGCCTGCGCGCCCAGCAGCGATAGGATTTGCTGCATCACCACCGACACCGCGATCAAGGGGGCCAGAATGCCGCTGATCTGGGCCGAGCGCATGGTGATGGACGGGATCTCGGGAATGGTGAACCCCTGAACCACAAACATCTCTAGATAGCTTTTCTCCGACACGGGTCGGTCCGCGTCCGAGCCCATGATCCTGTTGAGCGGCCAACTGACCAGGCCCGCCAAGATACAAAAGCCTACGGTAACGCCCGCCGCCTCGGTGGGGGAGAATTTGCCGGTATAAATGCCCCACAGCACCAAGCCGATGGCGAAGAAACCCAGCCAAGCACCGAAGGCGGTTTTTAAGACGCGGTTCAGCTCCAGCGGGGCATTTATACCGGCAAATTCTCCCCCACCGAGGCGGCGGGCGTTACCGTAGGCTTTTGTATCTTGGC
>JBCBNR010000209.1:0-5749 GCA_039821665.1 Pseudomonadota bacterium | reverse complement strand
CAAGCTGCAAAACAACACGGGCAACGAAAGCTTCAACAACCTGTTTGCCGATTGTCCCACCGTGGATCAGCCCTTTGGCGTCGATTTCGAGGCCCATGCCCGGTCCATGGGGGCTGCCGCCGAGACCGTGGAAAGCCCGGCGGAGTTGGAGGCGGCGTTCAAGCGCGCCAAAGCCGCAAGCCGCACATCCGTGATCGTGATGAAGGTCGATGCCTATGAGGGCTGGACCGACCAGGGGCACACCTGGTGGGAAGTGGGAACCCCCCATGTGACAGACAATCCAAAGGTGCAGGCGGCCCATGAGGATTGGGAAAGCACCCGTCCACGTCAGCGAAAGGGGATCTAAGATGAAGCGCTACACAAAAGACACCGCTGATCCCGCTGAGATCGTTGAGGAATTGCTGCACGGCGCGGGGGTGGTTGCCCTGTCTGGATTGTTTTCGGACACGCAGATTGCCCAGGCCCGCGCAATCATAATGGACCATTCCGCAGGCCCCGACAAAGTGACCCATTTCCAAGGCAAGGCGGCCGAGGATGGGACGCTGGATCTGCAACGCCGGGTCTGGAACCTGCTTGCCAAGGGCGATGTGTTTTCCCAAATGGCGGCGCATCCGGTGCTGATGGCGATCTTACGCCGGTTTTTGGGCTCGGAATTCATCATGGGCTCGATTGCTGCGAACCGCATCCTGCCCGGTGGGCCGGGGCAAGAGCCCCATGTGGACTACCCCTATTGGGACTTTCACAGCCCTCAGACCCATCCGGTGGGCCTGAACGCCACGTTTCCCATGAATGCCCAGGCAAGCGTGATCTTAGACCCATTTACCGAGGAAAGCGGTGCGACGGCGTATGTTCCCGGCTCGCAAAGAGAGCTGCGATATCCCACGGAGGAGGATCGGTTTTTTGAGCGGTGCGCGCGCATGACCGGCGAGCCGGGTGATGTGGTTCTGTTCTACGGGGTCACTTGGCATTGCGCGATGCCCAACCGCTCGAACCACGATCGCAATGCGGTTTTGATCCAATACCTGCCTAAATGGGTAAAGCCGATGGAGGATATGCCAGCGGCCCTGTCGCAGGAGTTTATCGACAACGCGAGCCCGGATATGCGCCAGCTTTTGGGGCTGAATTACCCATATCCAGAGGTGCTGGATGCGGCCAAAGCCGGCAATACGGAGGGGCGGGTGTGAAGACAGCCCTGATGGACGGCATCAAACGCGGCAAGTTTGTCGTGGTGGGCCGGGCCGGCATGGATTTCTGCCCTGATCCGCCGGGCACGCGCACCCAAGACGGGCAGATGTTTGTGGCGGGCCTCGGCGGGTCGGCGGCCAACACCGCTGCTGGCATTTGCAAACTGGGTGGGCAGGCCGCCCTCGTCACCTGCGTCTCGGATGACAGTATCGGACGGTATTGCCTGGGGCAGCTGGATCATTATGGCGTGGACCGCACCCATGTGCGCGCCGTAGGGGGGGAATATCGCAACTCGCTAGCGGTCTATGAAAGCCGTGTGGACGAGCATCAGACGGTCATCTACCGCAACGGGGCTGCGGATTTTCAGATGGACATCGCGGATGTCGAGGCGGTGGACTACGCGGCTTATGGTGCGCTGATCACCGCGGGCACGGTTTTTGCGGCAGAGCCTTCGCGCACGGCCGCGTTTCGCGCGTTCGATCTTGCCAGCGCGGCCAAGCTTCCGATCATTTTCGACGTGGATTACCGGCCTTATTCCTGGCCCTCGGCTGAGGTGGCAGCGGACGTGCTCAGCCGCGCGGGCGAGGCCGCGGATATGATCGTGGGCAATGATGAAGAGTTCGGCTTTATGGCAGGCTGCTTTGAGCAAGGTCAGGCCAAGGCGCAGGCTTTGGCAGCCGAGGGGCGCCTGGTGCTGTATAAAATGGGTCCGGGCGGGGCTGTCACCTACGGGGCTGGCGCACCGATCGAGACCGGCATTTACCCGGTCGAGGCCCTTAAACCCACAGGTGCAGGCGACAGTTTTATGGCCGGATTGATGGCCGCGATCGGCGCGGGCCACGGGCTGCGCGACGCGATCTTGAGCGCCTCTGCGTGTGCGGCCATCACGGTGACCAAACCGGGCTGCGCGCCCGCCATGCCCGACCCCGAGACATTGGAGGCGTTTCTCGCCACCCATCCCGGACCGACCCCGCGCTAGAGACGGAGAGCGACATGCACATCCCACCCCATGACAACCAAAACAAACCGATTGTGGATGCCGACAACCCAACGGTGCCGCTGAACTATTTCAACATCGTCAAGCTGGGCGCAGGGGAGGCGTTCGAATATCAGGTGCCCGGGTATGAGACGTGCATCGTGCCAGCCACAGGGACGGTCGATGTGGAGGTTGAAGGCTTCAAGGCAGATGCTTTGGGGGGGCGAGGCGAGGATGTGTGGGATGGCGAGCCGGAGGGGGTCTATGTCCCTTCAGGGGCCAAGGCCCAATTCGTGGCCAAAGACACAACCGAGGTTTTCATCGCCGGGGCCAAGTTTGACGAAACACTAGAGCCCTTTGCCGTGCGCAACACCGAGTTGGACGTGGTCCAATACGGCTCTGACGACACAAAAACCCACCGTAAGATCAAGCACATCTTGGGCCAAAAGCAGCACGGAAAGGTGGGCCGCTTGTTGGTGTCAGAGCTGTTCACCGTCGGCCAAGGCGGCTGGTCCGGCTTCCCGGCCCACAAGCACGACACCGACCGCTTGCCCGACGAGACGCGCCATGACGAGACGTATAACTTTCGCTTCCGCCCAAACTGGGGCTCGGGCGTGCAGATCATCCAGCGTGAGGAGGGCAAGCCTGGGGATGCCTACCAATTGATGGATGGCTCCACCATCTGCTTGGACAATGGCTATCACCCGTGCTGCGTGATGCCAGGCTATGAGATGTATTACTTCACCATCCTAGGCGGGCTTAGCCAACGCTCGCTGGTGCAGTATTTCCAACCCACCCACGCCTATCAGATCGAGACGATCCCAGGCATCAAGGACATGGTGGCAAAGTTCAAATGACCCTTGCAACCTTGGCCGAGGTGCTCGGGCCCGCGCGGGCCGAAGGCTATGCCGTGGCGGGCCTTGTGTGCCTGGGCTGGGAGGATATGCGCGCCTATGCGGATGCGGCTGAGGCAGAGGGTGCGCCGGTGATCTTACAGGCAGGTCCGTCCTGCCGCGCCCACACGCCTTTGCCCGTTCTGGGGGCGATGTTTTGCGCGCTGGCGGAACGTGTCAGCGTGCCGGTCGTGGCCCATTTGGACCACGGCTACAGTTTTGAGGAGTGCCGCGAGGCGCTGGACGCAGGGTTCACCTCGCTGATGTATGATGGCTCGCAAAAGCCATTGCAGCAGAACATTGACGAGACCGCAGCCATTGCCGAGCTTGCCCATAGCGCCGGGATTTCTTGCGAGGGGGAGATCGGGTTTGTGGGCTATGCGGATGGCAAGGCGTCGCAAGGCACAGATCCCGGGGAGGCCGCGATGTTCGCCAAGGCCACCGGGGTTGATGCGCTCGCCATATCCGTGGGCAATGTACATCTTCAGCAGAATGCTGGCGATGGTTTGGACGAAGGGCGGATCGCCGCGATCGAGGCAGCCACGGATGTGCCTTTGGTGATCCATGGCGGCTCGGGCGTGCCGGTGGCGCAACGCACATATCTGGCACGCAGCACCGCCATCTCCAAATTCAACATCGGGACCGAATTGCGCATGGCCTTTGGTGGCGCGCTGCGCACCGTGTTGGAGGCGGACACCACACGGTTTGACCGGGTCCAGATCCTGGGCGCGGTCGAGGCGCCCCTGCGCGACGCCGCGCGCGGTGTTATTGCGGCCATCAAGAAAGGATAAAGCGATGCGAATGGGCCTGTTGGGATGCGGACGCATCGGCAAGGTACATGGTGCCAACATCTCAGCGATGGACGGCGTCGAGCTTGTCGCCGTGGCGGACGCGATGGAAGACGCGGCTCAGGCGCTCGCCCACCAACACGGTGCCCAGGTGCGCGACCCGCTTGACATTTGCGCGGCAAACGATGTGGACGCGGTGATGATATGCACGCCGACGACCACCCATTACGACCTGATCCACGCCGCAGCCCAAGGCGGCAAGGCGATCTTTTGCGAAAAGCCCATCGACCTGTCGACAGCCCGGGCGGCTGAGTGCCTTAGCATCGTGACCGCCAAGAACGTGCCGTTCATGACCGCGTTTCAACGCCGTTTTGATCCCAGTTTTGCCGATTTGGAACGTCGGTTGCGGGCAGGTGAAATTGGGACGCCCGAGCTGATCATCCTGACCTCCCGCGATCCCAGCCCGCCCCCTGTGAGCTATATCGAGACCTCAGGCGGCATATTCCGCGATATGATCATCCACGATCTGGACATTGCGCGCTTCTTTCTGGCCGAGGAGCCGTCGGAGGTGCATGCCACAGGCGCGTGCCACACGGACCCTGGCATCGGGGATGCCGGCGATGTGGACACCGCTGCGGTCACCCTGAAAACCCCCAGCGGCAAGATCTGTCAAATCAACGCCTCGCGTCGGGCGGTTTACGGCTATGACCAGCGGGCCGAGGTGTTGGGGGAGGGCGGTATGCTGCGCATCGAAAATCGCCTTCAAAATAGTGTGGAGCGGGCCGGCGAGGGCGGCTTTACCCGCGCGCCCACCTTGCACTTCTTCCTAGACCGCTATGCGGATGCCTACCGGATTGAGCTTGCCCATTTTGTGGAGGCCGTGGGCGCAGGGAAAAGCCCCTCACCCAGCGCAGAGGACGGATTGCGCGCGCAAAAGCTCGCAGACGCGGCTCAAACGTCGCTGGATGAGGGACGGGTGGTTACCCTTTAAACCTGCGCATGGTGACAAGCGCCGCAAGGCCAAACAGGCTCAAACCCAAACCTGCGGGCAGGGGGACAGGCGTCGTCTGGCCCGGTGTGATCTTGTAGTCCAACACCACCTCAACCCGCACGCTGTTCCAAAAACTGCCCATGACGTCTGGATCGGCGGTGACTGTCAGGCTTTTGCTGCGCAACAGGTCACTGAGCGTAAAGCTGCGCATCAGGCCTTGCTGAGTGATGCTGCCTGCCGAAAGTCCGGTTTTGGTTGTGGTTTGAGTGCAAACATTGGTGAAGTCGCAGGTGATCGGGCTGGGCACAAACGGCGTCGTGGTCACAGGCAGCCGGTCAAACACGACATCGAAGCCGGGGTTGCCCGTGGATCGCACGGCCACCAACAGCCCATCGCCCACACGGTCGCCTTCGGTCACAAAGGTCGTGATTACCGGGCACAGGTTGTCGCCGTTGCAAATGATACTGCCTGTGGACGCAACGGATTGCTCAGGTGGCTGGCTTTGCAGGTTGGACACACCCAATACATTAAAGCGGCCGGACGTGAACTGGAACCGATCTCCAGCGGCGATCACAGGGTCGATCAAACTGGCCAGCGAGCGGCTTTGGGATTGGGTCGAACTCATATTAATGAAAGAGAAATTCTCGACCACCGTGCCCGTGGTGACCGCCTGAGCAGCGCCCCCAAGACCAAGGGAAAAACAGGTGAGCAAAATGCGCAGCATCGGAATCTCCAAATCAAAGAACGAAGATAATCTATTAACCGCTGGGGGCCGTGTCACGTGCCCTGGGGCATATGCGTGCCTACGGGTGGATTTTTGCTTAAAATTTGGACTGGAGCGGGTGAAGGGAATCGAACCCTCGTCTTAAGCTTGGGAAGCTCCTGCTCTACCATTGAGCTACACCCGCCTGGGGCC
>JBCBNR010000208.1:0-5784 GCA_039821665.1 Pseudomonadota bacterium | reverse complement strand
ACGATTGGCAAGGTCTCCACCCCGATCTGGGTGCCGAGCACCGCCAACTGCTCCATCGCTGCGGGTCGCCGTGTGTCGAGCGAGGCCATCAGCACCCGCTTTCCCTCTTTCTCGGTCAAGCGCTTGGCCAGCTTGGCCGTGGTCGTCGTCTTGCCCGAGCCTTGCAGGCCGACCATCAAAATCGGGGCAGGCGGGCTGTCCACCTTCAGCGCACCGGCGCTTGCGTCATCGCCCGCCAGGACATGCTGCAACTCGTCATGGACGATCTTGACCACCTGCTGGCCCGGTGTGACCGATTTGGTCACTGCCTGGCCGGTGGCCTTTTCCTGCACCGCCTTGATGAAATCCCGCGCAACGGGCAGCGAGACATCCGCCTCCAACAACGCGACGCGCACCTCGCGCAGCGCGGTTGCGACATCCGCGTCGCTGAGCGCGCCCTGCTTGGTAAGACGCTCAAAAACGCCACCCAAGCGCTCTGACAGGTTTTCAAACATCTCGCATCCTCTTTGCCACGGGCCAAACCAAAAGCGCCCCCGTGGGCGCAACGCGCTGACGGAGGTCGATCCTGACATAGGCACAGGACCGGAAGGGGTCTAGATCTTCCGGATGCGCGCGGCCTAACGGCTGTTGCGGCCCAGGTCAAGGCCCGTGCCGCCCAGGGGACGTGCAGCACAGCCCCCAAAACACCCGCAAAACACCCTTAAAACAGGGCATCTTGCACATACTGGCGTGCTGCGGCAGACTCGCCCCTGGCTATGGGGTCAACATCTTGGGGCATGGGGGCCCCTGCGCCATAGGTCTATCGGTTGGGGGGGTGTGGTGCCGACAACCTACCAGGATCAGACGATTGCGGGGAATTTCGACCCGGGCTTTCCGCCTGGTCTGCCCACCGATGTGACGATCATTCTGGTCAACATCGTCGATCAAAACGATGACGGCATCATCCAAGCAGGCCCGCCCGGTACCCCATTTGCGGATCGCGACACGGTCAATGGCAGTCGTATCACGGCTGTTTTTAATGGCGACACGGTCACCTTGGATGGCAACGTGATCACAGGTGCGACCATCTACACCGCGGATGGCGGGCGCTATTTCACCCCGACGGACGGTACCTTTTTGCAAGACGGGACCGTCAGCGATGTCAGCTTTGTGGTCAGCAATACCTCGCTGAGCGTCAACGATTTGTTGCCCGTGTGCTTTACCGCAGGGACCCTGATCGAAACCCCACAAGGCCCCCGCCCGGTCGAGGACCTTGCGGTGGGCGAGCTTGTGCTGGTGTGCGATGGCCCTGCGCAACCGCTGGTCTGGGTGGGCCGCCGCCGCTTGCCGGCCTTGGGCCGTGCTGCCCCTATTTTGATCCCCAAGGGGGCTTTCGGGGCCAGCGCCGATCTGATCGTCTCGCCCTGGCACCGCATTCTGGTCCAGGATCCAACCGCCCAAGTGCTGTTCGGGGCGCGTCAGATGCTGGTGCCCGCCAAAGAGCTGGTGGGCCGGCAAGGCGTACGCTCCTGCCCGGGTGGCGAGGTGGATTATGTCCATGTGATGTGCGCGCGCCACCAGATCCTTATGGCCCACGGCGTCGCCAGCGAAAGCTTTCAACCAGCGCAGACGGCCCTCGATGCGGTCGAGGCCGAGGTGCGGGACGAGCTGCTGGCGCTTTTTCCCGAACTGCGCACCGATCCCAACGCCATCACACCCGCGCGCCCGGCCCTGCGCGCGCCCGAAAGCCGCCTGCTGGTCGGGTCATCCCCGCAATAGCACAACCCCATCGGCTTTCTAACACACCGTTCCGGGCCGCTGCCTGCCTGTGTGCTTGTTCTACGGGTCCGCGAGAAAGACCGCTGCTGAACGCTTATTCGTGGGCTGGACTCCGTTAACT
The DNA here is from genome assembly GCA_039821665.1 of Pseudomonadota bacterium. Lineage (GTDB taxonomy): Bacteria > Pseudomonadota > Alphaproteobacteria > Rhodobacterales > Rhodobacteraceae > CANLSM01. The sequence continues at coordinate 3,905 of JBCBNR010000208.1, read as the reverse complement.
TACGTGGCACATAGGCTGTTGCGCTTTCGAGAGTGGTGACACCGCCTAGGCGGTGGTCCCGGTTAGGAAGATGGCAGACTTGCATGGCTCACGCCCGTGGCCTTGGAGCGGAGGAGAGGCCATGACAAAGCCCATGACCGGTGGCCCCCCGGACTTGAAGATGGTCGATCCCAATGCGGCCCGAATGATGCCGTGATCGACATAGGCTCGACCCTGCATATGGCCGCGGTGACTCCCGACAGCCTTGAGTTGCCAATGCGCGCATCCGGCACCGATCTGCATGACCTAGCGGCGTGGCTCCGGTCCCGCAGCGTGACGATGGAGGTGACTGGGGGTTACGGGTTACCGGCCTTCGAGGTTCTCGAGCGGCACGGGTTCGACGTGATCCTCATGAATGCGCGCTACGCCAAGAGTGTGCCGGGCCGGAAGGCGGGGGTCAGCGACGCCGGGTGGCTATGGCAATTGCACCCCCATGGACTGCTGCGCGGCAGCTTCCGGCCAACGGGCGAGATTGCCACCCAACGCGCCCAACTGTGCCAGCGTGAACGGTTGACAGAATACGCTGCCGTGCACAGGCAGCACATGCAAAAGGCGCTGTTGCAGATGAACCTGCAACTGCATCCTGTCGTCTCTGATTTCACCGGCGCGACCCGCATGCGGATCATCCGCGACGGCGTCGCGATCAGCCCCACTTGGGTGGTACAGTTTGACTGCCAGTACATGATTGGCATCTGGTCCATCTGGACGATGGTTTTGGGTGCCGAATGGACCTTGATGGGGTGCTCGCAGTGGATGAGATTGAAGAGCTGATCGCCTCGCTCCGGGCGCACGGCCGGAAAGAACCGGCAGAGCGTCACGAGGGCGCGTAGGGCCAGCGTTACCTTAACACTGGGCCTTTGGCCGCCCAGTCCACACTCGTGCACCTCCGCTTGGGTTGCGGCGCAAACACCTCGGCCCGCACCGGTTTGCGGAGGCCAAGAGGGTTGTCGCCTAGGGTTCAAAGGGGCTGTCCCTACAGGGCTACAGGGATGGGCCTAAGGCGCGCGCGACAGGCAGGTTAGAGGACCTGCACATCGGTACCCACCCCTGCTTCGCTGCCAACGTTGTCAGGTCGACTGCCTGTTTCTTCGGCAGAACCGAAGCGCAAACCTCCCAAAATTAACGCAAGATTAACGCGGTGCCAGTGGAGCGCACACACCCCAGCCCATAGCCTAAACTTGGGCTAAAGGAGACTTATGTTGAGTACGCGCCGGATTGCCAGTTTGAACGAAATCACCTTGCTAGAGGTCAGCCCCGCCCCGTTGCCGGCCACCCCAAAGCCCTTGCGGTTGGACGTGGAATTTGTGGAGGAGGCGGAGAAGTCCCTGGCGGCGTTCTCAGATCTTTTGGCTCAAACCGAGCTAGGGCGGCCAAGCGCTCTGGTCTATGCGCCACCGCCCCATGCTTTTGAGTTGGACCAGTACACAGCCGTGGAACGGGGCCTACAAATGATCTTGCGCGGGCTGCATTTCAAAGGCGAGCTGCATTGCGGCACTGGCCTCCTGCACATCCACGACCAGTTGAGAACTGGCTTGGCCGCAGCCCTTTGGCTGTGTTTTGAGGCACTGGATTTGCGCGGGCACCTGCCGGGCTGGGCTTTGGGCCGCCCCGAAGCAGGCGGAGACAGGGAGCGCCGCGAAACGGCGGCCCAGATCCTTGCGGTTTCAGCGAAGGGGCAAGACTGGGGCCGGTCACCTAAGTTGGACGAAAGGTCCAGCCAGCAAGAAGTCGAAGACCGAATGATGTCCATAGTCACAGACAGCTTAAAGACGGCCATCGAAACTTGAAACTTCAAGGTCCTTTTATCCCTTCCGTTATTTTTAAGTTAAATATGTTGTAGAATCCAATTTTTGACGAACAAATTATGAGCATCGTTCTGATCGCAGGGTGTTTGTATGTCGGGTGGTTTGTTTCTTGACCTGAATGGGCCTTTATCTCTGTCTGATTCAGACGGAAACGTGATCGAGATTAAGGGCAAAAAGAACCGAGCTGTGCTTGCAATTCTTGCAAGCGCCGATGGATTGCGGCGTGGGCGAACCTTTCTGAAATCCTTGGTGTGGGCCAAATCCTATGATGAGGGTCATGCGCAAAACTCTTTGCGGCAATGCCTATCGCTCTTGCGTCGGGCGCTGGGGCCCCATGCTGAGCATCTAAAGTCTGACAGATCTACGGTTTGGCTCGAAGACGTGCAGCTTGCCCCGTCAAACAGGACGTCGGTGTTTTTCGAGGATGCGCCCGATGGTTTGGGGGAGTTGTTTGCCCAATGGCTGGCTTCGTGCCGGGGCAGCTGGGCTGGGCATCAGGCGGCGACGGCCAGCCCTGTGTCCTTGCCTCCCAGCGCACCTCAAGTCCCGTCCGTAGCAATTGGGCAGCCAGTTGTTTTGGCCGACAATCTGGACAGTGAAATGATGGCCATGGTCTTGCTCGACAGCGTGGCTTATGGCTTGCGGCAGCAGGGTCTGGTGGATGTGTTTGACCTGCGTGACCTGAACGGGGATGAGGCAGAGTGTGACTGGGCCAATCCTCGCCTGATGTTGATGCTGCGCCTGATGCAGCGGGGTGCCATGGTCCGGTTGACCCTTAGCGTGCAGGATTTCACCACCCGTAAGGTGGTTTGGTCTAGCTCCACCACCACCGACACAAACACCGCCTTTGCCCAGTCGCCCGACATGATGCTGGAGTTTGCAAATCAGGCGGTGGATGCGATCACATCCGCCGTGTTGAGCGAGGACGGCCCATGTCAGTCAGAGCAGTCGGCGCTCTTTAAAGCCATCCATCATATCATGAGCGTGTCGCTGCCCAAGCAGCGGGCGGCACGTCAGTTCCTGGCCCAGACCATTCCCACGGATGCCTCCGCAATTGCCCACGCCTGGCACGGGTTTAGCTTTGCCTATGAGGTGGGAGAAGCTGGGCAGGGGTCCGCGGCGGAGGTCTGCGACATGGCCGCCGCGCACATTGCCAAGGCCTTGGAACAGGACCCGGGGAACCCGATTGTTCTGGCCTTGGCCGGGCATGTCCATGGCTATGTCCTAGGGGATCTTGAACGGGGTGCAGAACTATCGTCCCTTGCCCGTAAACAGGGCGACCAGTTCCCAATTGTTTGGGACTTGTCAGCCATGAACGCTCTGTATTGTGATGACGTGGAGCGAGCATATCTTTTTGCCCGTCGCGCCCAAAGTTTGGGACGGTTCAGCCCTTACAAACCGCTCTTTGACAGTTCAGCCGCGATTGCTGCCTCGGCTCGGGGCAAGCACCTGGATGCTGTGCGCCTGTCCAAACGGGTGCTGGAAAAACAGCCCGGATTTCTAGGATTGATGCGTCATCTGGTGGCCAGTTACAGCGCCTTGGACCTGCCGGAACTTGCCCGTGCTGCGGCCCGCGAGGTGCGCCAGCGCGACAAAAGCTTTCAAGCCAAAAGTGTTTTGAACGATGCCTATCCATTGCCTTCTCCGACCAGCCGAAGACTGGTGTCAGAGGCTTTGGCGAGACTTGACCAAACCCAATAAGCAACAGGAACCCATCATGTTTTCGAGACGAGATTTTCTGCGCGCAGGTGCGTGCGCGGCCTGCTATCCCCTTGCGCCGCAGATGGCTTGGGCCGATGCGTGTGCACCTTCCAATGTTCAGACTTTCCTGGATATCGTAGCGAAAAGTGCGGACGCACAACCAGAGGCGCTGGTCCCCCAACTGGTGAACTGCACCACAAAGGATCTAGACGGCCTTTTCGTTTTGCAAACCGATGGCACCCCGGAGTGCACCTCTGATGCATATGCTTTTGGCTCTGATATTTTTATGTTTCCTGACCAGACACAGACTGGGCGTGGTCGGGGCCGAGGCCGAGGCCGAGGCCGGGGGCGCGGACGGGG
>JBCBNR010000207.1:0-5865 GCA_039821665.1 Pseudomonadota bacterium | reverse complement strand
GTTTTCCTGCGCGCCACCAGCCAAAGCCAAAGCCTGCCAAAAATGCCACCGGAAGGATCATTGCCCGCTCTCCTCTGGGCGCATCAACGCCCGCAATTCCCGTTGCGCCGTTGCGATGCGGCCGTCCCGGTCGCCAAAGCCCAAGCGCGCCCAGTTCAGACTGTCGAGCCGGGCCTCGCGCGCCTGGGACCGCGCGCCCACCTCCTCGGCAGCCTCGGAGACCACCAGATAGAGGCCCGAGACCAGAATTGCATCCTCTGCGCGCTTGGCTGCGTCAATCGCGCCGCTGGCAAGGCGCAAGGCCTCTGCCGCCTCTCCGGCGCGCAATCGGCTGCGCGATAGGTAAAGCGCAGTTTTGGCGGTGCGCACGCTGTTTGGGCCGACGATCCGCCCCATGATCGCATGCGCCGCTGCGAAATCCGTGGCAGCGCGGCTGGGCGAGCGACGCTCCATCAAGCGGCCGCGCAAGATAAGGGCAACCCCCAACCGGTGATCCTGGGGCAGCATATCGGCAGCCAAGCGCACTGCCCTGTCTGCTGCGATCAGCCGCTGTGTGCGGCTCAGGCGGCGGTTGAACGCGCTTTTCATCGCCCTGTCCCAGGCCACCACGCTGCCCGCCCGCGGGGCAGAGCGAATGCGCCCCTTTGGATTGATCCGATTGAGCAGCGGCGCGATTGTCGCTGCGGCCTCCGCCCGGCCCATGCCATTGCGCATCTCGTCCGAATAGAGCGCGCGCAACATCAACATATCGAAAGGCGTCAGAATTCCGTGGTCATTGTCGTCGTTGAACACCGAGGCTGGCAGCGCAAAAAGGTCATTGGCGGGCCCCAAAGCTTGGGCCACTTCTTCGTGCAGGCAGTCGCGCACCTCTTGGGCGGGCGCATCCGTGGGCACGAAGATGGCCATCTTCTCCAGCCGCGTCTGGCTGGACCAGGGCTTGGTCCGGCCTGGACGGCGCGCGCCAGCCCAATCGCCCGCGCCCGGTGTCACAAAGCACGCAGCCCCTTTGAACGCCCGGTCGATCTGTCGCGATGGCACGCCCGAGATGTGGATCTGCGCCTGGGCTTGCTGCTGTGTGCGGGTGATGTCGATCTTTGCCTCTTTACGCAGGCGCATCAGCAAATTGTCGAGATCTCGGCCATAGCGCGACAGGCCTTCGGGGCGCATATAAACCTTGATCGGTCCCTCGTGGCGCAGCAAGCGGGGCAACGGCTCGCCGCTTTCTAAAGCAAAGGTCAGGTTCAAAAAGTCCTGGGACAATTGGGCGTTCGACTGGGCAACCCCTGTGGGCAGAACGCGGGGCGCATAGGTCAGCATCTCTACCATGCGGGTCGCAGGCTCGGCTGGGTTGGCGCGTGTGGGCGGCTGTGCCTCGCATCCGATCAGCACAGCGCAGGCCAGCAGGGCAACCGCCCTCACAGCCGCCTCTGGTACTTGATAAACGGGGTTTTCTCGCCGATCCGGTCATAGAGGACCCGGGCAGTTTTGTTGAAGTCCTGCGTGGTCCAATAGACCGACGGGCAGCCAACGGCATCCCCATGCGCATACACCGCCTCGATCAGCGCGCGCCCCGCCCCGGTGCCGCGTGCGTCTTTTGAGACAAAGAGGTCCTGCAGATAGATCGTGTTCTCGATCTTCCAGCAATGGCGGTGAAAGAGGTAATGGACCAGGCCCACGGGTGTTCTCCCCACCACCGCGAGACGCCCGTGATAGTCGTGGGGATCGTCGTTCAGCAGCCGCGCGAAGGTTGTTTGATACACATCCTCGGCCACGGAGGTCTCATAAAAGGTCAAATATCCGGTCCAAAGCGTGCGCCACGCGGCCTCGTCCTGGGGCGTAAGTGCGCGCACCTCTACCATCACCGCCCCTCGCGCCGCGCCATAAAGGCGAGCCGTTCGAAAAGGTGCACGTCCTGTTCGTTCTTCAAAAGCGCGCCGTGCAGGCGGGGCAGGGCGTCGCTGGCTTTGCCGCGCAGGTCCTCTGCCTCCAAATCATCGGCGAGCAGCAGCTTGAGCCAGTCCAGCACTTCCGAGGTCGAGGGCTTTTTCTTCAAGCCCGGCGTCTCGCGCACCTCGAAAAACTGGTTGAGAGCGGCCGAGATCAGCGCAGGCTTCACGCCGGGAAAATGCACATCCACGATGGCCTTCATCGTCTCGATGTCGGGAAAGGCGATATAGTGGAAAAAGCAGCGGCGCAGGAACGCATCTGGCAGCTCTTTTTCGTTGTTGGAGGTGATGATGATGACCGGTCGATGCTTGGCCCGGATCGTCTCGCCGGTCTCGTAGACAAAGAACTCCATCCGATCCAGTTCCTGCAGCAGATCGTTGGGAAACTCGATATCTGCTTTGTCGATCTCGTCGATCAGCAGCACCTTGCGGGTCTCAGCTGTAAACGCCTCCCACAGCTTGCCGCGCTTGATGTAGTTGGACACATCGGCCACCCGTGCCTCGCCCAATTGGCTGTCGCGCAGGCGGCTGACGGCGTCATATTCATAAAGCCCCTGTTGCGCCTTGGTGGTGGATTTGATGGACCATTCCACGATATCCAAATCCAGGCTGCTTGCCACTTGGCGGGCAAGCTCGGTTTTGCCCGTGCCAGGCTCCCCTTTGACCAGCAAGGGGCGTTCCAACGTGATGGCGGCATTGACCGCAACCACAAGGTCGTCGGTCGCGATATAGCTTTGGGTCGAGGTAAACTTCATAGGCTTCGGTTTGGCGGGCGGAGGCGGGCGAAGTCAAGGTGTCAAGCGCGCGCGTCACCGGGTCATGTGGCATTGTTACAGGTGACAGCCCGTCTTTTAGGCGTTAAGAGCGCGCCAGACAAACCGAGTTCCTGCGCGGCGTCCCCTTTGTACCGCTCCGCGCTGAGAACGGGAAAACAGGGTATAGTACAATGAACGCCGAAATTAAATTCGACACCGATTATCGCCCCGCCGAGGACGAACCTTTCATGAACGAACGCCAAGTGGAGTATTTCCGCCAGAAGCTTCTGGATTGGAAGACGTCGATCCTGGAGGAGAGCAAGGGCACCATCGAAGGCATGCAGGAAGGCACGCGCAACATTCCCGATGTGGCCGACCGCGCCTCGGAAGAGACGGACCGCGCGTTGGAGCTGCGCACCCGGGATCGTCAGCGCAAAGTGGTGTCCAAGATCGATGCCGCGCTGCGCCGGATCGAGGATGGCTCCTACGGGTATTGCGAGGCCACGGGCGAGCCGATTTCGCTCAAGCGTCTGGATGCACGCCCCATCGCCACCCTCAGCCTAGAGGCGCAGGAGCGCCATGAGCGCAAAGAGCGGGTCCATCGCGACGACTAAGCCCGCCAAGGGCCGTCTGCGCGGCCAATCTTGTCTGATCATCGGCGCGGGCCTTGGCGGCCTCGCCTCAGCTTTGGCGCTGGCCCAAAAAGGGGCGAAGGTCCGGGTCTATGAACGCGCACCTGCCCTGCGCGAGGTGGGGGCGGGCGTTCAACTGGGGCCCAATGGCGTCAAAGTTCTGGACGCCCTTGGCTTGGCACAGGGTGTGCGCCGTGTCTTTGACCCAGCCACCCGGGTGGAGCTGTGCGCTCAAAGCGCGGAAAACCCGTTTGCCCGCATGGATTTTGCCAGCATTGCACAGCCGCGCTGGTCCGCGCCGATGCTGCAGGGGCACCGAGCGGATGTCTTGGCGTTGCTGTTGCAGGCCTGCGAGGCCGCTGGCGTAGAGGTGACACCCGGAAAAAGCGTGCAGGTGACCGAGGTTCTGGCGGAGGCGGTGGCGCTGCGTGTCGGCGCGCAGGACCAGCAAGCGCCCTTGGTGATCGCCGCCGATGGTCTTGGCTCTCACGCCCGCGCGCAGGTTGCACCCGGCCATTCCCCGCGCTTTACCGGTCACATTGCGTGGCGCGCGATCTTACCTGCGCGCCTGGCCCCGCCCGAGTTGATGGACCGGACCTTGGTGGCCTGTGGTGCTGGGGCGCACACGGTCACTTATCCCGTGCGAGGGGGGGCGTTGTTGAACATCGTGGCGGTGGAGGAAGGGCCTGCGGATTTGGTGGAGGATTGGTCGAACGAGGGCGACGCGGGCCTATTACGCTCCCGCTTTTCCGCCTGGCCCCGCCCGGTGCGTGAGGCCCTTGGTGCGGTTCAAGAGGTACGGCGCTGGCCGCTTTACGACCATGACCCGCTGCCCACCTGGTCGCGCGGGCGCCTTGCGTTGCTGGGGGATGCTTGCCATCCGATGCTGCCCTACATGGCCCAAGGCGCCACCATGGCCATCGAAGATGCGTGGGTTCTGGCGGACAAACTGGATACGCTCGCACCCGAGGCTGCCTTTGCCGCCTATGAGCAGGCACGCAAACCGCGCACGACGCGCGTGCAACGGACCGCGCGCGCCAATGGGGGGGTGTATCACGCCTCCGGCGCCAAGGCTTTGGTCTTGCGCACCGGCCTTGGGGTGATCAGCGCAGCTGCACCCGGCCTGCTGCACCGCCGGTTCGACTGGCTTTATGGTGCGGATGTCACCGCAGAGCGATGTGTTTAGGCCGCCAGGTCCACCCATATTGGCACATGGTCCGAAGGTTTTTCACGCCCGCGCACATGGGCGTCGATCTCGCAATGGCGCAGCAGGTCCGCCGCTTGGGCTGACAGCAGAAAATGGTCGATGCGGATGCCGTCATTGCGGTCATAGGCCCCAGCCTGATAATCCCAAAACGTATAGGTCTGATCCCCGTGATGGGTGGCCCGCTGCGCCTCAGTAAAGCCAAGGTTCACGATGCGTCGGAAGGCCTGTCTGCTTTCGGGCAGAAACAGCGCATCTTGGGTCCAAGCCTCCGGGCGCGCGGCATCCTCAGCCTGGGGAATGATGTTGTAATCGCCGCACATCACCAACGGCTCCTCGCGGGCCAGCAGGGTTTTGGCATGGGCTTCCAGGCGGGCCATCCACGCAAGCTTGTAGTCGTATTTCGGCCCCGGCACCGGGTTGCCGTTGGGCAGGTAGAGCCCGCAAACCCGCACCGCCCGCGCGCCCATGACGGTCGCCTCGATCCAGCGTGCTTGGGTGTCGTCCTCGTCCCCGGGCAGACCGCGTGTCACATCCTCCAGCGGCAAGCGGCTGAGGATGGCCACGCCGTTGAAGCCCTTTTGGCCATGGGTCTCGACCTGATAGCCCATGTCTTCGAAATGGGTGCGGGGAAACCCCTCGTCCACGGATTTGATCTCTTGCAGGCACGCCACATCGGGCTTGGCTTCCTCCAACCAGGTGGTCAGTGCCGCGATGCGCGCTTTGATGCCATTGATGTTGAATGATGCGATTTTCATGGCCGCCCCTTATCCGCCCCACAGCTAGCACCGCGCCTGGGATATGAAAAGCGGGCGGTTTAGGCGGCCTTAACTTTGTTGGGCCAGGGACGGGGCATGGGCGCATTGGTCAAGGTCTTTGGCGAACGAAACACCGGCACGCGGGCGATCATCCGCATGCTGCGCGCCACCAAACGCGTGCGCTTGCGCTGTGCGCCACGGGGGGCGGCGGGCGCGGATCCTGCACTGCAGGCCGCGATTGACGCCCATTTCAAGGGCGGGTGGCGCAAGCTTTACCAGGCCGCTTTGGCCCATGCGCAAGATCCTGAGATCACCCCGGATGACCCTTGGAAACACGCAGCCCCCCAGCTAACGCCGATGTTGATCCATGCGGGGGTGGCGACTCTTTTTGCGGTGCGCGATCCTTATTCCTGGGCCTTGTCCATGGCGCGCAGGCCCTATCACATGTTCGGGCCGCGCCCCGAGAGTTTTCAGGCGTTTCTGACCCGCCCTTGGATGAGCGCTGTGCGCGAGGGGGTGGATCCGGTCCTTCCATCGCCTTTGCATCTTTATTGTGCGAAATTAGCCGCT
>JBCBNR010000206.1:0-5921 GCA_039821665.1 Pseudomonadota bacterium | reverse complement strand
GCGCCGGGCGCGGATCCAGCTCTGACCGCATGGGCCAATAGGCCGACAGGGTGCCCGGCGGTCGGTCGCCAAGCAGGCGCACAAGGTGAAAGGTCGCCTGGGACACCCCACCTCGGGCCTGGGCCTGGGCGCGCAGGCGAGCCATGGTTGTGCGAAGCGCGGCTTTGTCGGATGCGGTCTGATCAGTGCTCATACACACGCTGATAGACCGGGTGGCGGGCCCGCAGCAACCGTCGTAAGATCTGTCTCCTTGAGAGCCTGGAAAACCAGGTGGGCGCCAGGTGCGTAAGGCCAGGGCCAAACACAGAGCCAGCTCCCTCTAAGAAGATTAAGGCCACTAGGATGTTGTCTCCGTCCCGAGAAGAGCAGCACCCGCCAACGGTCAACATAGCGCTGCACAGCCCGATTGTAAGGGGCCGCGCGCCAATCGCGTCCGTCGTTAACCCCATCTCAAGCTTCCTGGCCAAAGGGTAAAGCACGCGCAATGTCTGCGCGCGCGCCGTTGTTTGAAGGCCCTTTTGCCCATGCCGTTCGATCTTGATCCCCTGCCCGACCTGCGCAAGCGCCTGTGGTGCCTGGGCCATCTGGGCCTTAACACCAGCCGATCTGCCCGGTTCACCGAAGCCATCGCTGCGCTCGCGCAGACAGCTGGTTGGGATTTGCAGACGCCGACATTGCGCCGTGCAAGCAAGGGGGTGGTCGGGGCAAGCTCGGTGCTGATCCAGCTTGGCATGCTCGACCAACTGCCGCAGCCAAAGGCCCGCACCGCGTGGCGGCTGGGATGGCGCGCAGGTGCGGCCCGGCGTGTGGTCCTGGTGCTCGGCCCGCGCAGTTGGCGCAAGCCGGTGCACCTGGCTTGCTGGTTGGCGGCCCATATCCGCGCCTTGCCCCGCCCCGGGGCTGCGCGCAGCGTGACCCAACAGGCGGGCCCTGCGCGGGCCTTTGCCTTGGTCAGCGGCTTGCACTTGCGCGACCCCGACCCGGATCAGGGGCGTGCTGCCCTGTGGCGGCATCTGAGCCGGCACCACCCGGGCAGCGTCCGCCTGAGCACAGCACAGGTGCGCCGGGCGATCGCGGCCCTGCCGCGCGGCCCGTTGGCGGACGATCTTGAGCGTATCGAGACGTTTTTTGATGCGCTGTGCCAGCGCGCGCGCGACCTGTCGCTGTCGCCCCCGCGCCTGGCGCTTGCCTGGGCAGAGGCGGGGCGCGATGCGGATGTGCCGGGCCTGGCACCATTGCAAGGCGCCTGGCTCGACCAGCCTTTGGGCGGTATGGACCAGCAAATCCCCCGGCGCCTTTGGCTGCGCCTGCGGTTGAACCCGCCCCAGTTGCGCGCACCCGGCCCCTGCCCCACGCCGTGGGCCGACCCCGCCCTGATCGCCCAGACGCCCAAGCCGCTGCCCGTGGGCCTTACCTTGCGGGGCAGCTGCGCCCCAGGCTCCGGCCTTGCGCTGAACCGCACGATGTTGCGCCAGGGGCTTTCGGCGGCAAAAGGGCCCAAGGGCTGGCGCAAACCGGTTGTGATCCAAGCGCAGAACGCCCACCGGATCGCGCGCGATCTAGAGACGCTGTGGCTGCGGCCAGACAGCTTGGTGATCGGCCATTGCTTGTGGGAATACGATCACTTGCCCGACAGCCACCTGCCCGGCCTTGCCCGGCTGGACGAGCTTTGGGCACCCAGTCGCGCGGTCGAGGCGCTGTTTCGCACCCACGCGCCGTGCCCGGTGCACTGGGTGGGCAAAGCGTTGCATCTGCCAAGGCCGCATGGGGTGGCGCCGATCCTGTGTCCCACATTTCTGATGATCCTCGACAGCCGCTCGGGCCTTGCGCGCAAGAACCCGCTTGCGGGCGTTCGGGCGTTTCGCGCGGCGTTCCCACCGCCTGCGCGCGCGCGGCTGATCGTCAAACTGACGCCAGACGGGGCCGAGCCCGCCCGCGACCCTGAGGACCAGCGCAAACAAATCCTAGCCTGGGCCCGGCGGGACCCACGCATCGAGATTGTGGAGGAGATGGTGTCGCTGCCCCGTCTATTGGGCTTGATCAGCAGTGCCACCGCGATCCTCTCCCCCCATCGAGGCGAGGGGTTCGGCTACATCCCCGCCTTTGCCTTGGCCCTGGGCGTGCCCGCCATCGTCAGTGCCGCAGGCGGCGTTCTGGATTTCTGTACGCCCGCGACAGCGTGGCCCGTGACCGGTGCGCACCGCCCCATACCAAACGGCGCGCAGTCGGACCCGATGCCCAATGCCACCTGGTTCGAGGTGGACGAAACAGCCCTGGCCGCCACCATGGCTCAGGTCGCCTCCGCGCCTGAGCAAGCCCGGGCGCGCGCCACCAAAGGCAAGGCGTTGATGGCGCAGGTCTACAGCCCCAAAGCCTATGCCGCCCGTCTGTGCGCGCGTCTGATTGCCCTTGGCGCGCTGGCGCAAGATCAACCGGCTGATGCGACCCCTTGACGAAATGTTCGCGTAATGTTCAAGTTTCGCCATGGAACAGCCAGGACGCATTTTGGCCCGCGGCGTTTGCCGCCATCTGATCGAGCTGGGGATGACGCCCCTGACCGAATTCGTGCCCGCGCGCGGGCTGCGGGTCGATGTGATTGCCCTAGGCCCGAAAGGCGAGATCTGGGTGGTGGAGTGTAAATCCAGTCGCGCCGACTTTGCCGCCGACCACAAATGGCAAGGCTATCTGCCCTATTGCGATCGGTTTTACTGGGCGGTGGACTCAGCCTTTCCCAGCGAGTTGTTGCCGCTCGACACTGGGTTGATGCTGGCGGATGCCTATGGTGCGGAAGTGGCGCGCGAGGCGCCCGAGCACAAGCTGGTGGCTGCCCGACGCACGGCGCTGACCCGTAAGCTTGCGCGCACCAGCACCGCGCGCTTGCAAGCGCTGATGGACCCGGGTCTGCCCCAGATGATGGGCGAGTTGGCGCAGCCAGCGGGGGCTTAAGCGCCCGCGCGCAGCGCCCTAGCGCTTTTTCTTTTTGGCTGATTGTGAAACAGACCGGGCTTTGGTTGCTGCCATACGAAGCTCTTCTGCGATCTCTTCGGCCTCGTCTGGGTCGAAATCCAAGGGCAGGTCCACGCCCTCACCGATCAGATAGACCCGCACCATGCCCAACGAAGTCGGGCCGATTTGCAAGCTGGCAGAAGTGTCGTGTTCGCTGTCGATGCCCATGGCGCGTCTCCGTTCCTGGCGAGAGGCGGCGGTACCAAGCCGGGCCCCGTTTTTCAAGGGTCCGAATTGCGAAAGACCCGGCGTCCAAGGGTGTTTGGCAGCGCAAAGGACCATGCGGTTTGCCCCCTGTTTCGTCTTGCGGCACCAAAAGGTGCGTGCTAGCAACCGCCAGACGTGCGGTCGCCCTTGGGGCGGCCACGCCTATGTGCCGCCTTAGCTCAGTTGGTTAGAGCGCTGGATTGTGGATCCAGAGGTCCCCCGTTCAAGCCGGGGAGGCGGTACCAAAACATCAACAGACCGCAGCCCTGCTTTCGTGCCGTGTCTCACTCGGCCCGTTTGTGTGGCAGGGCTTGTGCTGCGGGCGGTGTGGACCAAGCCTGCCTGACCCCTGTAGCTTTAGAGAAAGGACAGCGGCGCGCGGGGCCGAGTGCGCGCGACGCCCCCGGGACGCTCCCGGTCTTTCTAACACGCGTCACTGGCCCATTCAAACGCCCGCCCGTCTGGCTTGGCATCGGGGAAGGGTTGGCCATAGGGCCTGCACGGGCTGTTTTGGCGGCGAGTTTGGAGAGGGGCGAAGGCCTGCGCTGGCGAAATTTGGGGCGTCTGTTCCACTTGCACTTGGGGGAGGATTTAGCCTGTAAGCCCTTGACCCAACTGCGAGCGTTTTGGCTAAGGCAGACAGTCGTTCAGTTTGGAAAGCGAAGGTCGTCTTTGCGGAGAAGGCTACCCTTACTGAAATGCACCCGGCACGGAATCAAGGCCGCTTGCGGCCGCCGTGCCAGCGCCGGACCGGCCCCATAGGCCGGCGCTGGCACGGAGCTTGAGATCTCTGGAACGGGCTCCGAGCCACCATTTTCCGCACCGCAGAGAACCGCGTGGCCTTTGCGTGGGCGGCAGCTGCGAGCCGCGACTGACGTCGTTTTGCCTCGTTCTTCGCGCAACGGCGCCCCCTGCGGTCCCGCCATATTTCGGACCGGACCCGGCGCTAAGATGCGGTGAACTGCCCCAATCCGGTCCACCCCCATGACGCCTGCTTTGAAACTTGCCCACGCGCTGCCGCTGTTGTTCATCGCGGCGCCTACGCTGACGGCCCTGCATTTCTATTTCCTGACCGAGCGGACCGCCTTTGACAGCTATGCCCCGGTGAATTTGCGGATCCTGTTCCAACTGCCCCTGTTGGGAGTGGCCCTGTGGCTGGGGTTTAGCGGCAAAGCCCTGGAAGGCCAGATGCCAAAGCCAGTGAAGCTTGCCCTTTGGGTCCTGATCGCGGCCATCCTGTGGGGCCTTGCGCTGAACGCGGTAGAGCCGTTTGTGGGTGTGGTCTCGCTGATGTTGCGCGGACTGAACGTGATGCTGGCGCTGATGCTGATCTATGTGATCCATAGGGCGGGCGAGGGTTTGCGCCGGCAGTTGATCCTGGCCATTCCTTTGGCCTATGCGCTGCATTTTGCGGTGGTGCTTGCGATGTTGCCGGGCCTTTTGGCCTCGCCACAGGTTGATTGGCTCAACAGCCCACCGGGCATCTTTCAAGTGCGCCTGTGGGGGATGAGCCTGACCGCGGCCCTTGCGGTTGCGGTCGTCTTGGGCGCAAGCCACGGGGCCGCACGGCGGGTGTGGCCTTTGCTTTTGGCGCTGAGCCTGGCGACGGCGCTGTGCTATACAGGCACGCGGGCAGCCTTGCCCGCCTTGGCCGTTGGATTTGGCGTGACCGCGCTGATCGTGGGGCGCCCGCTTTGGCGTGCGGGCCTTCTTTTGTTGGCAGTTTTGGCGCTGGGTGCGCTTTTGTCCCTGCCGCTGCCCGTCCCCCACCCCGCCTATGGCCTGATCAGCAGTTATCAAGAGACGATGGGCGCCCAGAACGTCGATCAAGTCTCTGCCGGACGGGTGGAGATTTGGCTGCAAGCAATCGAGATTTGGCAAAATCACCCCGTGTTTGGCATCGGCTATGACCAGTTTCGCTACTGGAATTGGGGCCGGTTCGAAGGCTTCAACCAACCCCACAACGCGGTGATCGAGTTTTTTCTGGTTTTCGGGCTGGTGGGCGGACTGGCCATGCTGACGATCTTAGCGTGGCTTTGGGTACGGGCGTGCGGGGCCACGCGCGCGCAGCCGACGCAGGAGCGGATCGCTGCTCTTTTCGCGCTCAACGCGCTTTTGGCGTTGTCGCTGCTGGATGGCACGCTCTACCAACAGGATACGTTGCAGATGTTTGCTGTGCTTTGGGCCTGCCTTTTGGCACGGCCCAGCGGCCCAGGTGGACAGGCCAAGCCGCCCGCGCTATAGCGCCGCGAACCGAATGTGAGAGAGAGCGAGACCATGCCCAAGGTGAACGGCAACGAGATACGGCCCGGCAACGTGTTGGAGCATAGTGGCGGGCTGTGGGTGGCCGTAAAGGTCAGCCATGTCAAACCCGGCAAGGGCGGCGCGTTTGCCCAGGTGGAGATGAAGAACCTTCGCAACGGCTCGAAGCTGAACGAGCGCTTTCGCGCCGCCGACAAGGTCGAGAAGGTCCGCTTGGAGCAAAAAGATCAGCAGTTTTTATATGAGACCGACGGTCAATTGGTGTTCATGGATCAAGAAACCTTCGAGCAGATCGAACTGCCCGCTGACATCTTGGGAGAGCGGCGCCCGTTCCTGCAGGATGGTATGATCGTGACCATCGAGTATCACGAGGCCGAAGCGCTGAGCGCGACCCTGCCCCAAAAGGTCACCTGCACGATTGTGGAGACGGAGCCCGCGGTGAAGGG
>JBCBNR010000205.1:0-5924 GCA_039821665.1 Pseudomonadota bacterium | reverse complement strand
TGCGCGCCATCTGCGGGAACGGCCCGGCGCTGGAGGTCATCTGCAAAAACCAATCCCATTGAACCACCGTATCTTCGGTCAACGGGCGGAAGCCGCGCAAATCCTTCGGATCGTCCGCATCTCGGTCCGTGCTGTCAAAAATCGGCACGAACTCCTGGAACCCTTTTTTGATGTTGGTCTGGTAGGCGTTGCGCACCATCGAGTGGCCAAAGCGATAGGCCGCACCGGAAAACTCCACCGGCATAAAGGGCTGGTGCTTCCATTTGTAGACATCCGCGAGGCCAAGGTCCCAACGGGTACGTCCATCGCCCGTTGTGGTTTTGGTCAGGGCGGTTTTATGGACGTCATTGTTGGCAATCCGCACCACAAAATCGTTCCAAACGATATGCTGATACAGCCAGGTCAACGTCTGGCGCGCTTGCGAGAAGGCAAAGGCCCGCTCCGCAGGCTTGGAAAAGTCCAGGCCGTTCTGCTCTTGTGAGATGTCGACCAGCCGGTTGTGAGCCAACAGAAAGGCCAGTTGAAGCTGGGTGACGATCGCATTCTCGTCGTTGCGCATATCACCGATGATCGCGGTGCTTTTGGTCGCCCCGGGCATGGTATAACGGGGAAGATCTGGGAAGCTGCCCCCCTCCATCTGGCCGATGGCCATTTTGGCGGAGTTTTCGCCCTTTTGATACAGGTATGGCTGATCAGCAGGCCCGCGACCGTACACATTGTCCAAATCCAACCGCGGCGTGCGGAAGTTGTCCAAGGCGTTGGGGTCTGTCTGGCGCACCCCCAAGGGTGCTGGGTCAAAGGTGATGTCGTGATCTACGAACTGCCCGAAATAGGTATAGGCAGCCGGAATGTTCGACGAGAACTCCCCTTCCAAGGTCAGCGCCTCTGGCAGCAGATCCTCAGGGGTCTCGCCCGGGCGCTCCACCATGTGCTCGTTGGCAAAGTCTCGAAAATGGTCGTCTAGATCCACATCCGACACATTGGGCGGTGACCAGGGGTCCAACTCGGGGCAGATGCGCCCGAACGGTCCCTGGTAAAGCTTGGATCGCGGTGCGGCGAGCTTAATTTTCGTGCCTGATCCGTGTGACATAAGTCCATCCCCTATTCATTGTTCTAGAATAGGGAAAAGCAGACAGGCCCGGCCTCAGCCGGGCAAGCACACGGCGCGGTATTAACCGCAACCCGTCAAGTTTTAACGCAAGCGGGCTGTCATTCCACCTCGGACATCACCTGTTCTTTCGCAATCGCGGACAGTTCGGCCATCTTCGCGCGAATTGTTGCCTCGTCCGAGGTGTCACCCAGATCGCCGGAGACTTTGCGGTAAACATCCTCGTCACCGGCCTCTTCAAAGTCCGATTTGATCACTTCGCGGGCATAGGCGGTTGCGTCATCGCCGGTTTTGCCCATCAAGTCCGCGGCCCACAGGCCAAGCAGCTTATTGCGCCGCGCCTCGACCTTGAACTGCAGCTCTGCGTCATGGGCGAATTTCTTTTCAAACGCGTCTTTACGCTCGTCGAACGTGCTCATCGGGGATGCTCCGCTACAGATGTCAGTGCCCTATAGCTACGCAGACGTGGCCCGCACGACAAGGGCCAAGCGGGCGAATCCTTGCCCCCATCCCGCCTGAGGCCTATAGACCAGCCTGCGTGGGCCCATCGGCCCGCACGATCAGGAGTTTCCATGGCACGGCGCAGGATGGTTTACGAGGGCAAGGCCAAAATCCTCTATGAGGGGCCCGAGCCCGATACACTTATCCAATATTTCAAGGACGACACCACCGCCAACAACGCCGAGAAAAAGGCTGTTCTGGACGGCAAGGGCGTGCTGAACAACCGCATCTCCGAGCATTTTATGTCCGGGCTCAACTCGATCGGTGTGCCCACCCACTTCCTCAAGCGCTTGAACATGCGCGAGCAATTGATCCGCGCGGTGGAGATGATCCCGCTGGAGGTGGTGGTGCGCAACGTGGCCGCAGGGTCAATGTCCAAACGCCTTGGGATCGAAGAAGGAACCCCCCTGCCCCGCCCGATCATCGAGTTTTACCTCAAAGACGACAAGCTGGGCGACCCGCTGGTCACAGAGGAGCATGTGATCGCCTTCAACTGGGCCACACAACAGGACATCGACGATATGATCGCGCTTGGCTTGCGGGTGAACGACTATTTGTCGGGCATGATGTACGGGGTTGGCATCAAGCTGATCGATTTCAAGATCGAGATTGGCCGGATTTTCGAAGGCGATTTCCAGCGCTTGATCGTCGCCGATGAGATCTCGCCGGACAGCTGTCGCCTGTGGGACCTGGAGACGGGCCAAAAGCTCGACAAAGACGTGTTTCGCAGGGATCTGGGCGACCTTACGGACGCATACACCGAAGTGGCGCGCCGCCTGGGCGTGCTGCCCCGCAATGGGTCGGTCACCTCTGGCCCCAAACTGGTGAATTGACGATGAAAGCACGGGTTTTTGTCACCCTTAAAGACGGTGTTCTCGACCCCCAGGGCGAGGCGGTGCGCCATGCGCTCGGCGGCTTGGGCTTCGAGGGGGTCGATGCGGTGCGCCAAGGCAAGGTGATCGAGCTGGATTTGGCCGAACAGGACGCACAACAAGCAAAGGCCCATGTGACCGAGATGTGTGAAAAGCTGCTGGCCAACACAGTGATCGAAAACTACCGCATCGAGCTGTCGTGATGCGCGCAGGCGTGATCGTTTTTCCCGGCTCTAATTGCGACCGGGATCTTGCGGTGGCGTTCGAGGCTGCGACGGGGCGGCCGACCACCCTCATCTGGCACAAAGACACGGAGCTGCCCCAGGGTCTGGACATCATCGCGATCCCCGGCGGCTTTTCTTTCGGCGACTACCTGCGCTGCGGGGCCATCGCGGCCCGCGCGCCGATCATGGCGGCGGTCACCGCGTTTGCGGGGCGTGGCGGCGCGATCTTGGGCGTGTGCAACGGCTTTCAGGTGCTGATAGAGGCAGGGTTGCTGCCCGGCGCTTTGATGCGCAACGCGGGCTTGCGGTTTGTGTGCAAAGATGTGCCCCTTGACGTGGTGTCCACCAAAGGGCCGCTTATGGCGCCGTTCACATCGGGCGAGACGGTCACTTTCCCGGTCGCCCACCATGACGGCAATTACACAGCCCCGCCCGAGACCCTCAAAGCGCTGGAGGGTGAGGGACGCATCGCCTTCCGCTATCGCGACAATCCCAACGGATCTGCGGGCGACATCGCGGGCATCCTCAGCGCAGATGGGCGCATTCTGGGCCTGATGCCCCACCCCGAGCGTGCGGCAGACCCTGCCCATGGCGGGCAGGACGGTGCGCGGCTGTTTGCTGGTCTGGTGGACCAGTTGCAGGCGGTTTGACGCCCAAAACCTTGTTCCGACCGGCTCGCACCGATAGTTTCGGCCCATGACCAGTCCTGTCATTCTGGGCGCAAAGCCGCAAAAATCCTCGACCTTGCTGCGCGTGGGCGCGGTTGGGGCGGTGATTGGCCTTGTGGTGTTGTTCTATTTGCTCAACCAAGTGCTGACCTCGCGTTATTCGGACAGGGTGCGCGTGGACAGCGAATTGACGGCCGCGTCTTTCGCCGGTGATGTCAAAGCGGTGCTGCAGAGGCACGCGGTGCTGCCGCCGCTTTTGTCCCGTGATCCGGTGCTGATCTCGTCCTTGATGACCCGGGACTTCGCCAACTCTTCGCAGCGGTTGATCAGCTATTCGCAGGAGCTGGGCGAGGTCGCCATAGCACTCTATGATCTCAGCGGACGGGTCGTGGCCTCCACCGACCGGCGCCGCTTGGGCGCAAGCTTTTCGGATGCCCCGTTCTTCACCTCGGCCCTGCGCGAGAACGCCACCGTGTTCGCTATCACCGGCGGCACCGACCAGGGCCCGTTTGGTTTTCACTACACAAGGCGCCTGACGGACGGCGCGCTGACCATCGGCGTGGTGGAGGTCAGGGTAGACCTGCAAGCGCTGGAAGAAAGCTGGCGCAGCCGCAATGCCCGCGTGGCGGTCACAGCTCCAAGCCATGGGATCTTGCTTGCGTCCAATCCCTACTGGCGGCACCAGACCCTGGATACGGTGGCACAAGAACCCCAAGACGGCCCCTTTGCCGTGCCAAGCTCGTGGTCCGAGCGGGTCACGGGGACCCGTCCCGCTTATGTCTATATCAACGAAAAACCCTATCTCAGCAGCACGGTTGCGGTGGATTTCCGGGGCTGGACGCTGGCCTATTTCAACTCGCTGCAAACGGTGCAGACCCAGGTGGCCGCGGTGCTGGCGTTGATCATGATGGCCTTGGCCATGGTCACTGCGATCGGGCTTTACGCCATGGCCAAACAGATCCAGCGCCGCTCCACCCTGATCGAGGCGGAGTCGGAAAAGCTGCGCACCCTCAACCGGCGACTGAGCACCGAAATTGCCGAGCGTGAGCGGGTCGAGCGAACCTTGCAAAACACCGAGCAAAGCCTTGAACAGGCGAGCAAACTGGCGGCCTTGGGCCAAATGTCAGCGGCGGTCAGTCACGAGTTGAACCAACCGTTGGCCGCAATGCGCACCTATCTTGCGGGCGCGAAACTGCTGGTCAAACGGCGCTGCCTGGACGAGGCTGACAGCTCGTTCGGGCGTATCGATGACCTGATCGAGCGGATGGGCTCTATCACCAAGCAGCTGAAATCCTATGCCCGCAAAAGCGATGGCACGCCTCAGGCTGTGGATCTGCGCGATGCGGTCGAGGGGTCGCTGTCGATGATGACCCCGCAACTTAGCCAATCCACGGTGGAGGTGCGCAAGATACTGCCGGACGAGCCGGTGATGGTCGTGGCCGACCCGGTGCGACTGGACCAGATCATCGTCAACCTGCTGCGCAACGGCCTGGATGCGGTGACAGAGACGCAGACACCCGTCATCACCATCTTGTTGGCCGCAGGCACTGCGGCATCACTAAGCGTGCGCGACAACGGCACCGGCATCTCGGATTTCGACAACCTGTTCGAGCCATTCTACACCACCAAAAAGCCAGGCGACGGTGTGGGCCTGGGTCTTGCGATCTCGGCCGGCATCGCCACCGAAATGGGTGGGCGCCTCACCGCCCGAAACGCCGCCGATGGCGGTGCTATCTTTGAATTGCAAATCCCCCTGGCGAGCAGCCAATCAAAAACAGCGGCGGAGTAGCCCATGTCCGACAAACTAAGCGTGATGATCATCGATGACGAGGCGGATATGCGCAACTCGATCTCGCAATGGTTGTCCTTGTCCGGCTTTAAGCCGGAAGCAAAAGACAGCGCGGACGAGGCGCTGAAGGTCCTTGGCCCGGATTATCAGGGCGTGGTGATCTCGGACATCCGCATGCCCGGCATCGACGGGATGGAGATGCTCAAACGCCTGCAACGCATCGACCCTGCCCTGCCGGTGATCCTGATCACGGGCCATGGTGATGTCGAGATGGCGGTGCAAGCCATGCGCGCGGGGGCATATGATTTCGTAGAAAAACCGTTTGACCCCGAGCGTCTTGCGGACCTTGCCCGCAGGGCCTGTGCTGCGAGGCGTTTGACCATCGACAACCGCAACCTGCGCCGAGAGCTTAGCGACGGCACCGTGTTGCTTCGCAAGCTTGCAGGGTCATCGGAAGTGATCGAGCAATTGCGCGAAACGATCCTGGATCTTGCCCAGGCCGATGGTCATGTGATGATCACGGGTGAAACAGGCACAGGCAAAAGTTTGATCGCGCACGCCCTGCACGCCTGTGGCCCCCGCAAGGGCAAAAGTTTTGTGCCACTCAACTGTGCGGCCCTCGAAGGCGATGCGTTGGAACGTGCGCTCTACGGCCCGTTAGAGGATCCTAGCCTGAAACCCGCGGTGGAGGAGGCGAATGGCGGCACACTTTGCTTGGAAAATGTCGAGGCGCTGTCACCCGCCCTGCAAGCGCGGATTATC
>JBCBNR010000204.1:0-5955 GCA_039821665.1 Pseudomonadota bacterium | reverse complement strand
GGTGCCGCCCTTCGTCAGCCAGGACGAGGCCATTGTGGTCAACACTGAGACCATGGAATACGCCGAGCGGGCCTAAGGCCGGCCTGGTCAGGGGCTCTGCCCCAGGGCATTCCATGCCCTACCCCGGGATATTTTTGCAAAAATGAAAGCGCGCGCGCCGCAAGGGCCGCGCGCTCTGTGTGGGGCGCGGGCAGCGGGCTAGCGGCCCTTGAAAAGGCCACCCAAGATGCCCCGGATCATGCGCTGGCCGCTGCGGGTGGTTGCCGTGCGGATGGCCGCTTTGACCAAAGTGTCGGTGATGGTGTCATCTTTGCGGGCCCGGGTTGAAAACGTACGGGTAGAGCGCGAACTGCTGGAGGCGCGTTCATAGCGCCTTGCCTTTTGAAACTCCCGCTCTTTTTGCTCTTTGCGCTCTTCTTCTTCCTCGACGCGTGCGGCCTCGGACGCTGCAGCCTCGGCCCGGGCACTTAGGATCTCATAGGCGCTTTCGCGGTCTATTGGCGTCTCGTACAGCCCAGCAAGGGGGCTTTTTGCAATCACAGCAGCGCGGGTGTCGCCATCGATGGGGCCAAGTTGGCTGGAAGGGGGGCGGATCAGCGTGCGTTCCACCACCGATGGCACCCCCTTGGCTTCGAGCAGGGAGACGACAGCCTCGCCCACACCCACATCGCGGATCGCATCTTGGGTGTCGAAGACGGGGTTGGGGCGAAAGGTCTCGGCCGCGGCTTTGAGGGCTTTGAGGTCGCGGGGCGTAAAGGCCCGCAAAGCGTGCTGCACCCGGTTGCCAAGCTGGCCCAGGATATCCTCGGGCACGTCGTCGGGGCTTTGGGTGATAAAGTAGACCCCCACCCCCTTGGAACGGATCAAACGGGCCACCTGTTCGACCTTATCGACCAGCGCTTTTGGCGCATCCTCGAACAACAGGTGTGCCTCGTCGAAGAAGAAGACAAATTTCGGTTTGTCCGGATCGCCCACCTCCGGCAGCTCCTCGAACAACTCCGACAGCAACCACAGCAAAAACGTCCCATAGAGCCGGGGCGAGGACATCAACTTGTCCGCGGCCAGGATGTTGATGCGACCCTGCCCGCCCGGCGTGCTGGCGATCATGTCGCCCAACTGCAAGGCAGGTTCGCCGAAAAAGGCGCTGGCCCCTTGATTTTCCAACACGATCAGGCGGCGCTGAATGGCCCCGATCGAGGCGGTGGAGATGTTGCCGTATCGCAAGGACAGGGTTTTGGCATTTTCCCCCACCCAGACCAACAGCGCTTGCAGGTCTTTGAGGTCCAAAAGCGCCAGCCCTTCCTCGTCCGAGAGGCGAAAGGCGATGTTCAAAATGCCTTCCTGCGCTTCGGTCAGCTCCAACAGTCGCGCCAGCAAAAGCGGACCCATCTCGGCAATCGTGGTGCGAATGGGGTGGCCCTTTTCCCCGAACATATCCCAAAAGACGACCGGAAAACTGTCGTAGTCATAGTCATCGAATTTGATCGTGGTCGCACGCTTCATAAACGCATCATGCAGCTTATGGGTGGGCGTGCCCGAGGCGGCCAGGCCCGACAGGTCGCCCTTCACATCTGCCAAAAACACCGGCACGCCCTGGGCCGAGAAGCTTTCGGCCAGAATTTGCAACGTCACCGTTTTGCCCGTGCCCGTGGCACCTGCGATCAGGCCATGGCGATTGGCGTATTTCAGCAAAAGATTTTGGGCGGTGCCGTACTCGGCTCCACCTCCGCCCACAAAGATTGTTCCGCTCATACCGCTTGCCTGTACTTTTGTCTCACTGTGCGAATTGCAACATAAACTGTTAACCAAGTCGTGTCACATTAACCAAGCGCGCACTTCGGATTTTTCGAAGGGACGCGTCTTCTCCCTGTTGGACCTTGGCCGCATCCCTCTCGGATGCGGTCTTTTTTTGCGCAGGGCGCTGAGAACGGCCAAGTCCTCCGAATTTTTCAATTTTTTTCCGAATTTGGAGCCGAGTTACGGGACCGGCTGTTGACGCCTGAAGAATCCCTGATAGCGTTGCTTCCAGTCGGCCGGTCCGGCAGGGAGAGAGTGCCGCAAAGCGGCATCAAAATGGGCACCCTTTGGGTGTCCATTTTGCGTCTGAAGGCCAGCGTTTTTCCTGGTGCTGGCCCGCGCAGTTGGATAAGCGGGCGCAACCGTCTGGCCAGGAGTTTACGATGTCCACACCTTCGACCGAGCCCACCACCGTTTTCGTGTGCACCACCTGCCGCCAGCCCCAT
This sequence comes from Pseudomonadota bacterium, assembly GCA_039821665.1. Taxonomy (GTDB): domain Bacteria; phylum Pseudomonadota; class Alphaproteobacteria; order Rhodobacterales; family Rhodobacteraceae; genus CANLSM01. Next base: position 3,712 of record JBCBNR010000204.1, on the reverse strand, counting down.
TTGAAAGAGGCCGCCGAAGGTGCGCCGTGCGGCGAGGCGCTGAGCGCGCATCTCAAAACCGCAGCGCAAGGTTCGGATGGGGTCGTGGTCGAGGAGGTCGCTTGCCTGATGGGCTGCACGGAAGGGTGCAATGTGGCCGTAACGGCGGGGGGCAAGATGACCTATGTGTTGGGTCGGTTCACCCCCGATGACGCGGCCGCCCAGGCCATCGTGGACTATGCCAGCGCACACGCGAGCAGTGAAACCGGCGTGGTGCCGTTTCGCACGTGGCCCCAGGGGGTCAAAGGCCATTTTCGCGCCCGCGTGCCCGCGTTGAGCCCGGTGCGCAGCCCAGGCTGAGGCAGCACAGTTGGGCGCGCGCCAAGACGGGGTGACGGTCACGCTCGCGGGGCATTATGGCGAGTTGTTGCAGGGGCGCCTCGGCCCAGGCGGCCCGGTGGTTTTGATCACTCTGCCTTGCCCCCTTGCCCAGGTGCGCCTGCTGTGGCGCCGATCGACGCGCGTGCAAAGTGTGGCTCAAGACGGCCCTGGGGCGCATGTCCTCTCGCAGACAGAGTTGGCGGATCTTTGGGGGCACTACCACGCGCCTTTATCCGGTCGTTGGGTGTGGCGCACTCGGTTTGCACCGGCTTTGGGCACGGGGGTGTCCAGCGTGGCGCGCTTGGCCGCCTTGCGGGTGTTGTCCCGCCTGCGCCGCGTGCCGCTGTCAGGGGTGGAAGCGGCCCTTTTGGCCTGCGAAGGGGCGGTGGATCCGGTCACGCTACCCGACCCGGCCCAATGGCTTTGGGCACCTAGGGCCGCGCGGGCGATGCGACGGTTCGACCGCGCCCCGCGATTCGAGGTTTTGGGGGCGACCCTTTTGCCGCCACAGCGTACGGACCCTTCGGATCTGGACTTTGCCGATATCTCCGACCTGGTTGCCCGGTGGGCGGGCGCACAGGACGCGCTGCGCGCTGAACTGGTCGCTGAGAGTGCGCGACGGTCGCTCGCACAGCGCCAAGGGGCCGCAGGGGTGGCATTTGCGGCCAAGATGGATGCGCTGGCGCGCGACACCGGTGCGCTGGGGTGGTCGCTTGCCCATACGGGCGGGGTGGCCGGTCTGTTGTTCGCGCGGGGCGCAGGGCCGTTGGAACAGGCGCACCGCGCCCTGCGCGCGGCAGGCGGGCGCGATCCTGTGCGGTTCCGGCTGTGATCGCGCTGAGCCTTGGCCTTGCCTTGACACTCGACCGGCTGTTGGGCTGGCCCGACTGGGTGCTTGCGCGCATCGGCCATCCGGTGATGTGGATCGGTGCGCTGATCACCTGGGCCGAGCGCCGGTTGAACCGCGCAGGCGACAGTGTTGCCCGCCAGCGTTTGGCGGGGTGCCTGTGCGTGGCCATTACCTGCCTAGGTGCAAGCCTGCCTGCGGTCGCGATCACCTTGCTTTTGCCCAGCGGCCCCATAGGCTGGGGCCTGACGGCCCTGCTCGCCATGCCCTTTCTGGCCGCGCACAGCATGGTCAGCCATGTGCGCGCAGTGGCCGAGCCGTTATGCGCGGGCGATGTGGACACCGCCCGCAAGGCGGTGTCGATGATCGTGGGGCGCGATCCGGCCACGCTGGATGCACCGGCAATTGCCCGGGCCGCCACGGAAAGCTTGGCGGAAAACACCTCTGACGGGATTGTGGCACCTGTGTTCTGGGGCCTGGTTTTGGGCCTTCCGGGGCTGGTGCTTTACAAAGCAATCAATACCTTGGACAGCATGATCGGCTATCGCAATGACAGGTATCTGCACTTCGGATGGGCCGCCGCGCGCTTGGATGATGTGGCCAACCTTGTGCCGGCCCGTTTGACCGGCGGGCTTTATGTGCTGCTGGGCGCACGCGCCTGGGAGGCTGTGAGGCGGCATTTTGCGCTGATGTGGCGCGAGGCAGCGCGGCACCGGTCGCCCAATGCGGGCTGGCCCGAGACAGCGATGGCCGCCAGCCTGGGCGTGCGGCTCAGCGGACCTCGGCACTACCATGGGCGGGCCACGCAAGACCCGTGGCTGAACGGGGATGCTCCAGACCCCCAGGGCGCAGACCTCCACCGCGCCTTGGGCCTGTTCGACCGCCTGGTGTGGGTCTGCGCAGGCGCGCTGGTGCTGGCGGGTCTGCTGTGGATATGACGCAAATCCCGGACACGAGTGTGGAGCATGGCGGCGATCTTGACCGGGCGATCACCCGGTTTGGTGGCCCGCGCGAGGCGTGGATTGACCTTTCCACCGGCATCAACCCGGTGCCCTATCCAGTACCGCCACTTGAGCAGGCCGCTTGGGCCGCCCTTCCCGACCGGCAGGCCGTCCACCGGGCAGAGGCGGCGGCGCGCGTGGCCTATGGTTTGAGCGAGACAACCGCCTGCGTGGCGGTTGCAGGCGCACAAGCCGCGATCCAACGGATGCCCCAGTTGGCCCCACCGGGGCCGGTTTGTGTGATCGAGCCTACCTATAACGAACATGCACGGGTTATGCGCGCCGCGGGCCGGGACGTGCTGAGCGCGCGCAGCCTGAGGGACATGCCCGCGCACAGCAAAACCCTATGCCTCGTCTCTCCCAACAACCCCGATGGCACGTGTTTTAAGCCCGAGGCTTTGCTGGAGGTGGCAGGCCGGGTGGACCTGCTGGTGGTTGACGAAAGCTTTATGGACCCCACCCCAAGCGACAGTCTTTTGGGTAGGTCCTTGCCACCAAACGTGCTGGTGCTGCGCTCTTTCGGCAAGTTTTACGGCCTTGCGGGTCTGCGCCTGGGGTTTGTCTGTGGGGCCGCCCCGTTGATGGCGCGCCTTGCCTCGCTCACCGGGCCCTGGTCGGTCTCGGGCCCGGCGCTCGAGATTGGCGCGCAGGCCTTGCGCGATGGGGATTGGGCCGCACGCACGCGTCTGCGGCTGCAAAAGGACGCCACCCGGCTGGATGCGCTGCTAAAGGCGCGCGGCGCGGGACTGGTGGGCGGCACAACGCTGTTTCGCACCTACACTGTCCCGGATGCTGCGGCCGTGCAGGCCCATCTGGCCCAAGCGCAGATTTGGACCCGCGTGTTCAGCTTTGCGCCATCCTGGCTGCGCCTTGGGCTTCCGGGGTCCGCGTCCGCTTGGGCCCGGTTAGAGACAGCACTACGCAGCCTCGCGCCCTAAACCCCGCCCCGCGCAATCGCCAGCATCTCGTCGAGATCCATGTGCGCGCCCAGGTGGTCGGCCAGCGCATCGAGGGTCTGGTCCACTTGCCCCGCATAGCTGTTGACCGCAGAGGCCGCGCCCAACTGTGCGAGATACGCCCGACGGAACCCGTCGGCCGCGAAAATGCCGTGCATATAGGTCCCGGCGATCCGGCCAGAGGGGCTCTGCGCGCCATCGGCCCTGTCGCCGATGTCCAGGACCGGTCGCGCGCAATCGGGGCCCGTCGTCTCGCCGATATGCATCTCATAGCCACGCACGGGCTGCGCGGTGGCCAGATGGGTCGCGGCCACATCGCGCAGGTGCTTTTGCGGCCGCATCACCGTTGTGACATCCAACAGCCCAAGCCCGCGCATCTGTCCCGGCGCCCCTTCGATGCCATCAGGATCTGCGATCACGCGCCCCAACATTTGATACCCGCCACACAGGCCCAGCACATGCCCGCCCCGGCGTACATGGGCGGCAAGATCGATGTCCCACCCTTGCGCCCGGAAAAACGCCATATCGCCCGTGGTGCTTTTAGAGGG